>NZ_VRVE01000079.1:0-20291 GCF_008040035.1 Methylobacterium sp. WL9 | reverse complement strand
GCCGGGCGGGGCGCCGCGGACCGCGTCGACTTGCTCGCGCAGCGCAGCCAGGATCGCCGCGCGGTCGCGGTTGATGTCGCCGACGAGGAACAGCCGGTCGCCAAGGCCCTCGGCCTGCAGCCGCTTCTCGACGACCCGAAGCGCGGCCTGCTTTTGGCAGACGACCAGCACCGTCTCGCCGCGACCGATCGCGTCGCTGATGATGTTGACGATGGTCTGCGACTTGCCCGTCCCCGGCGGCCCTTCGACAAGCAGGCCCGGAGCTTGCCGCGCCCGCAGCACGGCGAGGTCCTGCGAGGGATCGCTTTCGACGGTGATGAAGCGCTCGAGTTCGGGAGCCGGCGGGATCGCGGCTTCCTCCGCGGGACGCGCGGCGACGCGCAGGACGGCCTCGAGGGCCGTGCCGGCCGGCGGCCGGCGACGCATCTGCTGCAGGTCGCCGGCGACGGCCTGCCCGGTGAATTCTGCGTTGAACAGCGCCGCGGCGGGCACCAACGTGGAGCCGATAGGCGCAGTGGCGTCCTTGCCTGGCAGCGGCGCTAGGAACCGGCCGCGCGGCGGCGCGAGCGCGCCGAAGACGTCCATGACCTCTTGCAGGCGGATCGTCTCGCGTCCAAGTAGCTCATCGCGTGCGCTGCGCCACCGCGCAAATGCTTCCGGCCCCAGGATCGCTTCCAGAGCCGGATTGAGGCGCACTTCTTCCCGGTCCCGATCGAACATGAGCGTGGCGGCCGCCGCGGCGCCGCTCTGCAGCTCGATCGCTACGGGCCAGAGCAGGACCGGAGCGAGGCGCGGTTTCACGCCTTCGCCGCTGCGGACCGTTACGAATGGAAAGGCGAGGTATCGGCTGTCGATGCCGGTATCGCGGCGGAACGTCTCGGCGTGGCTGACGAGGCGGCGGAGGCGCGCCTCCCGCGCGGGGTCTTCGAGGTAGGCGTTCGGATCAAGATCGGTTTTGAGTTCGACGCGGGACAGGATATGGTTCAGCAGCGCTTCGGCCGGCCGTAAGGCGCTGCCGAGCTCCGTAAGATCCAAGCGCGCGGTCGTCTTACCGAGAATAAAGCGGACCAGCGGCCCGCGTCCAATCGCTGCGGAGACGCGTTTCTCGAAAAGCTCAAGGAGGGTCGCGACATATTGCTGGCGCGGCGGTTCCCGCCAAGCCGCCGGTGGCACCGCGAGCAGCGTCGCCGCCCGGTCGAGCGGCAGGCGGCGCTCGACCCGGAAGCTGTCGGCCCACGCGTCGACCGGCTCGACGCCGCAGCGGGCGAAGTTCGCGATCCGCGCGTCCACCTGCTGGAAGATCTCGCGGCGCGGCTGGATGAGCAGCTCCGCCAAGCCGGCGGCATCCAGTGCCACGCCCGCCTTACCGGCCGTGGCTATCGCGGCGTCGGTCAGACTGGCGAGGGGGACGAATTGATGCGCCGCCGCGCTCACCAGGATGATGAGCTCTTCGTCCGTCAGGCGGGCCCGCTCAAGCAGTCCGGCGAGGCCGGGATGGTCGGTATCCGGAAACAGGCGGCGTAGGATGCCGCGTTCGGCGTCAAGGTTGGCCCGCGAGGTTGCAAGCAAGGCGACGCGCAGCCGTTCGTCGTCCAAAGCGACTTCCAGCTGCCGCGCGCGCTCGGCGACGGCGGCGACGCGCGTCCCGAGGCGCACCAGCCAAGCTTCGCGGTCCATGCGTTCGAGGTGGCGCACCGTCTCGCCCAAGATGATGCCGTAGCCGGCCTCCGGATGCGCGAGCAGCCAAGCCGGCGTCACGATCTCCCCGGCGATGGTCAGCGGCAGCGCGGCGTTCATGGCCATCAAGGCCAAGGCATGGCGCAGATCTTCGGATAGGACGCCGTCCCCGGTCAGCCGACGGACTTCCGCCTCCATCCGCGACTCGACTTGCGCCGTCGCCAGCCAGGTCGCGACCGTTCCGCGCAAGGTAAGCTCACGGGCCTCCTGCCAATTGGCGGCTTCAGCGGCGGCGAGCGCGAATTGGTCGGGCCGGCTGTAACGTTGCCCAGCGAGCGTGATGGGCTGCGCCGCCGCCGGGGCCGGTGCTTCCGCTGCAGGAGCTGGAAACTTCTTGCCGGCAAGCCAATCCTGGACTTCGCGGCCCGACCAACGCCGCAGCGGATCGCGGGTCAGCAGCCCGCGCAGCAGGATCTGCAGGCGCGGGTCGAGGTTTGAGGGAAGCGTTATCCCGCGCGTGACGACGTGCAGCCGGAACGCCAGGTCGTTGATGCCGGCGAAGCAAGCGCCGGCGGTGGCTTGCTCCAAGATGAGCATGCCTAGCGACCACCAGTCGGAAGCGGCGCTGACCGCGCCGACGATCGCCTCGGGCGCCGAGTAGCGCGTCAGCTCCAGGGGCGCGACGGCTTCGAGATCGAAGTCCGAAAGACGCGCGGAGCCGAACCCAGTGATCACCAGATCAAGGGGCTCGCGGGTCCGGAGCAGGATCGTGGCCGGCCGGATATCGCGGTGACGCAAGCCAATTTCGGCGAAGCTGGCAAGGGCTCGCCCCAACTCATCGACGATGCGCGTCAGCGCGTCGGGCAGATCCGCCGCGAACCAGCCCGCATCCGCGAGCGATCCGCATTCGATCCGTTCGACGACTTCGTACGCGCGGTCCCCAAGGCGCCCTGTCGCGAGCAGCTCTGGTATGTGGTCGAGGGGCATCCGGCGCAAGGCCTCATGCACCGCCGGATCGGGTTCGAAGCCCACGCGGTAGAGCGTCAGGAGCGCGAGGGCGTCGCTGGCGGAGCGGCTGACTAAGAAACGGTCCCACGGCTCATCCGGACCGACAGCGAGACGTTGGATCGCGGTCCACTCACCAAACGCGGTCGGCTCGGCGGCGGCGGGCTCAGCCGCCTCGGTCGGCGCGGCGTCTTCCGGAGCCGGATCAGCTCCACAGACCATGCAAAGGTAATCGCCCGCATCGAGCGCATGGCCGTTGATGCAGTGACGCGAACTCGCGGCCGCCGCCGCAAAGGGCGACAGGGGCGTCGCGCCCGCAGGCTGCAGATCGACGTCCATCAGGGACCACCCGCAGATGGACCCGTCGGGACGGACGGTCTCGCAAAGCGGCTCTTCGACCGGCCGCGGCTGATGGCAGGCCGGACAGTGCTTGAAGTACAGGGCGGTCGAAGCCGCTAGCGACATGCGGAGGCGCTCTTGTCTTCGGTGGTGGCCGCCTGATGCCCGGCGCGCAGCAGCAGAGATGCCAGCCGTTTCATGTCGCCCCGACGGGGCACGCCAGCGAAAAACACCGTGCCGGTTTCGTCGTCGAACATGACGTCGAGCGCCGGCGCAGCGTTAGGCTGCGGAACATCGAGATGGGCGAAAGCCGCGCGGCCGCTAGCCGTCAGCAGCGTCAGGCGTTGATTATCGCTGCCCCGCAGGGGGAGCGTTTGCGGGACCTGCAATTGCAGGGGGTCCGTGACGAGGGCATCGATTAGACCGTCGAAGCGGGCTAACAGCGGCTGTAGCCGCTCGAGCGGGTAGCCCGAGTAGACCAGCACGCTGCCGGAATGCGCGCCGCGCCAGCCGACGAGCAGGGCGTGCAGAGCGTCGACCTGATCGAACGGCTCGCCGCCGGATACCGTCAGGCCGTCGGCTTGGTTGGCAAAAGGCTGGATCGCCGCCAATACGGCGGCGCAGTCCGTATCCGGTTCCTTAGCGGACCACGTATCGAGGGAAACGCAGCCGGGGCAGCGGATCGAGCAGCCTTGGAACCACACGCCGACGCGCCGGCCTGGCCCAAGGGTCGTCACCGGAAAATGCAGCCGGGAAAGCGCGAGGCGCGTCACGCGACCGCCTGTCCGGCGTCTGCGCCAAACGTCAGATCGGTGACCCCGCCCTCCACGCGCAGGGTGGCGATGGCCAGCCGAGCGCCCGCAGCCGCTTCCGTATCGAACAGAGCGCGGGCGAGCGGATTGACCAGCAGGCTCTCCACCTTGTTGCGGATGCCGCGGCCGCCATTGGACAGGTCGCTGAGGCACGCGTCGCGCAGCGCGGCGCGCGCTTCATCGGCCAGCGCCACATGGATGTTCTGGTTCGCCGCTACGTCCGCGAGCACCGCATCGACCATGCCGTCGAAGATCGCCTGGGCAATCTCCGGGCGGATGAAATCGAATACCAGGATGTTGTCGCCGATGCGGTTGAGGATCTCCGGACGGTTGAGGACCTGCTTGAAATGACGGTCGATTTCGCTGCGCACCTTCCGCTGCACGTCGGCGAAGTCATCGCCCGGCGCCACGTTCGCGCTGCGCGAGCCGTCGGCTTCCTGGCGGTAGATGCCCAGGTTGGAGGTAAAGATGATGAAGGCCTCGGAGAAATAGACGCGGTCGCCGCGGCCGGACGTCAGGACGCCATCGTCCAAGACCTGCAGGAACTTATCGAGGATGCGCGGGTGGGCCTTTTCAATCTCATCGAACAGCACGACCGAAAAGGGCTTCTCGCGGATCGCGTTGGTGAGCTCCCCGCCCACGTCGTAGCCGACATAGCCCGGCGGGGCGCCGATTAGGCGCTGGTCGGAATGCTCGGCCGAGAATTCCGACATGTCGAAGCGGATGTACGCGCTTTCGTCGCCGAACAGCAGGCTGGTGAGGGTCTTCGCGAGCTCCGTCTTGCCGACGCCAGTCGGACCAGCGAGGAACGCCACGCCGCGCGGGCGGCCGCCCCGGCGCGGCGCGCCGACGCCCGTGACGGCGCGCTTGATGATGTCGAGCATGTGCGTGACGGCGTGGTCTTGGCCTTTGACTCGGACGCGCACGAAGCCGCCGCCGTCGCGCACCCGCTTGCGGTCCAAGCGGGCCCAAGGATCCTCCGTGACGCCGACTTTGTACCGCCGCACAGCGTCCCTGACTTGATTGAGGCGCAAGGCCTCGGCGCGCGCCAGCTCGGCGATCGCTGATAGATCCGTAAGCAGCAAACCTTCCGTGCTTTCGACGAAGGCGGCGAGCGCATCGCTAATGGCGTCTGCATCCGCCTCGCGATGGCCGTCGAAGCCCCGCAGCAGCGCCGCCGCGAGCTGCCGGCGCGCGCGGTGGTCGGGGCGCGGCACCGGTACATGGCGGATGCGCGGATTGTCGACCAGGAACCAATCCGGCAGATCCCCTTCCTTGTCGACGATCCAGAAGACGCTGTTGAAGAACGGCCGGGGCGGCGTGCCGAACGGCTTGGCCCGCGCCGTGTGCGACGCCAACAGGCTCCGCGTGAAGGCCTGATGCTCGGCCGAGGTCAGCGCCTCATGGCGCACGACCAGGCGCGAAGCGAAGTCGGCGAGGAGGGCGGCCGGCGCGCCGGTGCGGTTGGCGAAGCGGACGAGCGTCTCGGCGAACAGCTCGACGCCGGCAGGCGCAAAGCCATGCGTCGCGGCTTGCAGCCCCAATTCGCCCAATAACGCCTGGCCGGCCGCCGGATCGTCGCCGGCTTGCGGGACGATGCGGAAGCCCTGGACCGGATCATACGCGAGGATGTGCGCATAGCCGGCGCCACGCAGCTCATGCGCGAGGACGGTCAGTAGCGGCTGCGCCGCGACAGCGCCGGGGCGCAGCGCCAGCAAATGATGGTCGCGGATATTCCCCGATAAGACGAACTGCGGCTTGAGCGGCAGGTAACGCAAGACGTCTTTGGCCCAGCGCGGGCGCTCGAACTCCGCTCCGTCTTCCATTCATTAACCCCGCCACGTCGATCAAACAGATTTTCTGCTTATATTCAGCGCCCAAGCCGCTTTTACTTACCAGCAATACCAATCGCTAGGCATTCGGTCGGCAATCTCAGTCATTTGCGTGGCAGCTTGAGAATGGCATGCTACACCCCTTAGTCGCATTTTACGAGGTTACGTGGCCTTCCGTTTCCGCCGCTCCGTACGCCTCTTCCCAGGGGTCCGGCTTAATCTGAGCCGTTCGGGCATGAGCGTCAGCGTCGGCGCGCCCGGCCTGACGCTCAACCTCAGCCCGCGTGGCCACGCGGTCACCGTGGGCCTGCCTGGAACCGGATTATCCTATCGGCATAGCCTGCGCGCGCCGCTTCGCACGTCAACGGGCGAAGCGCCGCCGCCGCGGCTTGAGACGTCACCGACGCGCGATCCTGCACCGGGCGCGCAAAGCGGCCAAATCAGCAGCGCGGACATCGCGCAGCTCACGAGTCCCGACCTCGCAGGCTTGAAACAGCTGTTTCAAGAAGCGGCTCAGCAGCACGCGGCGCTGGAGCCTGACTACCAGGCCGCGCTGAAAAGCCGCCAGCAGGCGTGGCGGCGGCTGCGGCGCCGCGAACAGCCGCCCCTGCGGCTGTTCTTCAAGAACGCGATACCGCGCGCGCAGGAGGCCTTCGCGGCCGCGGAAGAAGAACTACTCAAGGTCGCTGCGGCTCGCGCCCAAAGCGAAGTGCGGATCGATCTGCCGTTGAACGCGGAAGCTGCGGCGGCCCACCGCGCGCTGATGGATGCGCATGCGGAGCTCGCGCGCTCGGCGCGCATTTGGGACGTCACGGCTTCCGTCGGCGTGGATCGAGTGCGCGAACGTTCCTTTGCCTCTTCCGCCGTCAGCCGCACGCCCATCCGCTTGTCGCGCGTGACCGACGCGATCGTCGCCAGCGCGGAGCCGGGGCTGCGGTTCCAAAATGCGAACGGCGCCGATCTGGATTTCTTCCCCGGCCTGCTGCTGATGCGGTCCCGCGATGGCCGCGACTATGCGCTGGTCGATTTGCGGGACCTGCAGGTCGCAGTCCGTCCGCGCGCCTTCGTCGAGGAAGAGGTGGTGCCGGCGGATTCCCAAGTCGTCGATCAGGCATGGGCGAAGGCTAACCGCGACGGCAGCCGCGACCGCCGCTTCAATGATAACCGGCAGATCCCGGTCGTCCGATACGGCGAGATCCTGTTTACGACGCCCGATGGCGTCGCCGAGGCGTTCCACGCCAGCAACTGCGAAGCCGCTCTGGCCTTCGGAGCGGCGTTTCATGAGCTGCAGGCGGCGCTCGCGCGGCAGGCGCAAAGCGGTCCGGAGCGAGGCGGCGCGGACGCAGCGGCTGATCCTCCTGCTCCCGAGCGCGTCATCGCCTTACCGCGGCTAGCTTCTATCGGCGGCGCGCATGAATACACGGTGGCGGCATTGCTCGCACTGTGCGTGGGCGGTTGGCAGCTTCTGCCCTCGCCGCCATCCCCGCAGCCCAAGCCTACGGAGGCTCCTCGCCTGGCTTTGGAGCCTCCCCGCACGATTGCGGAGCCGCCAAGCTCCGTAAGGCCTGACAGTCGTCCGGCCGTTCCGCCCGAGCCTCCTGCAAGCGCCGCCCCGGCATCTGCGCCGGAGCGCGTCACCACCGTTCGCAACGCGAATCTGCGCCAACGGCCGGAACAGGCGTCTCCCGTGGCGCGGGTGTTGAGCGCTGGCACCAGCTTGACCGTCTATGGCCGTCAGGGTTCATGGATCCAGGTCGGCGACGCGCAAGAGCAAGGTTGGGTACACGCGAGCGTCGTCCGAACCGCTCCATGAATGCGCGCGCGATTTTCCTCCGTGCTCCTAACGGCGTTCGCTCTCGCGCTGGCGCCCATCGTGGCGGCATTCGCAGAGCCGATCACCGGCCGCGCTACGATCATCGATGGCGATATGCTCGAAATCCGTGGCGAACGCATCCTCATGCAAGACGTCGACGCCCCGGAGGGGAAGCAACTGTGCCGCGGCGGCGACTGCCAGCTTTACCGCTGCGGGTAACAGGTGGCCAACGCCCACGCGGAGCGGGTCGGTGCCGACCCGATTACCTGTGAACCAAGCAATATCGACCAGTATGGCCGGACAGTCGCCGTCTGCCGCCTTGGCGCGCTCGATCTCAACGGCTGGCTGGTCGAGGAAGGCTTTGCTTTGGCGTATCGGCGCTATTCCACTGCGTACGTTCGCCACCTTGGCTGGCCGGAGACGTCGCAAACCGCGATGCAGGCGCTCTCAATGTGCGATGGCTCGGAAGGTGAATGTCCACTTCGCCATAACTGTCGCCCGAAAGCGGACCAGCCCCTATCGGCCAAGATCAGCCATCAGATCTGATCGGGTTGCCCGCGAGCGGACATTCCGACCTTCTGCAACGTTTCGACTGCGGAAGGCGGCACGCCGCCTGAGTTCGTTACGTGGTCAGCGAGGGAGCCTATTCCTCCTCCGGCGCTGACATTCGCTCCCGACATGCGTTGAGGACGACACCTGCACCTCTAATCGGCCCCCAGGCCCCCGCGCCGACCCACTCTGTCGCCCATCACGCTGCACCTTCGCGCCCGAACCCACACACTTCAGGCAAATATATCGTCATCCGCGGCAGCGGGTGCAGACAGGTTGTCCGTTACGACCGCGAACCCGGAAATAGGGCGCGAACTTTTATCTCGCCCTATAGGCACCGATCGGATCGTCCCTGTTGTCAGCAAGCGCCGGAAAGCGTCTTCGATTTCCTGGGGTGTAAAGGCTTTCAGCAATTCCGGCTGCGTCTCCCGAAGCACCTTTGGGGCGGCGTATCGCGTGGTTGTGGCGTCAGTCATCCGCATGCCGTGGCAGGCAGCGACTGACTGGATCACGGCATTCTCCGCTGCATCGTTGAGCTGCGGAATGAACGCCGTAGCGGCATTGACTTCGCCCATCATGGTGCCTGCGATCGCGTGAAGCGCGCCGGCCCGCCACTCAAGCTTCAACTTCGAGCCGGCGGGCCCGTAGTTCAGCTTTTTGTTTTCCAGCTCGCGGAAGTTGCCTCCGAGATCGGTGAGGTACAGGCGAGATCGTGCTGCGTTATTCCACGCCCCGGACCCTGACGTTCCTTTCCCGGAAGTCATGCCGGATTGCGAGGGGTGGCCGAGCGCGATGACGGACCCGTCAATGGCGCGTGCGAGACCGCCGAGCCCCTGTTTTACGAAGGCACTCACCTGGGCCCGGTCGATCTCGTTACCACCGAATATGTCGGCCAGCGTATCCACGATGATGAGATCGGCTCGGAAAGCCTGTGCGTCGGCGAGCAGCTGATGATAGACTTCGCGGAACACCATTTTTCCGTCGCGCTCGAATCTGGCCAGGATGTTGTCACCCGACACGCGGGAGACGATCCGCAGGTTCGACAGGTCCGCAAAATCGACCTCGAGTGCACGATTGATGGCGATTTGCCTTCGGTGCAACTCGTCTTCGCTGTCCTCGCATAGGAAGCACATCACCCTGGCGCGACGCGTGGGCAGGCCGAGCCAGTTTCGACCCGCCGCCATCGCCGTCGCAAGTTGTTGAGCGATCAGCGTCTTTCCTACGCCGCCGTCGCCGTACAACAGCGTGACCTGCTTATGCGGAATCCAATTTTCCACGAGCCATTCAGGAGGAGTAACCGGCCTGTCCTGCCATCCGCTTGGATCGACCCACGCAAGACCTTTCGCCTTTTGCGCTTCCGCTTCGATTGTCACGGCCGTCGAAACAGTTCCGGCGGCCTCGTCGAAGTGGCGCTGCGCGACGTCGGCAGGCTCGCCGACACGACACCAGTCCCGCGCAAGGGCTCGCGCCGTGAGTTTCGTCTCGCGATCGTCGCCCGCTTGAACGGCGTAGGGCCACACCCAGGCCAGCATGGCATAGTCGACGGCGCTGAAGCCGCCAGCACGCCCCAGGAGCGCGGCCAGCTTGGCTCGGTATCCGGAACCGCTGGCATCTTCCCGCGGGGCTTCGCCGGACCACAGGCGATCCAGGGCCGGGCTGTCCTGCCGTGCCCGTTCGAAGCGGGTGCGCAACTCGGGCTCGAGGTCGTCCATGGTGCTGGCGCAGTTGAAGCCGCTGCTTTCGAGCTCATCGATGACATCCGAGATGCGCGCGTCTGTTTCTTGACGGCTCGCGGGTGCCGGTGGGATGGCGGCAGAGATCTCGTGGAGGCTCCAGCGTTGCCCGGCTGCGGACACCCTCGCAAGCCGTTCGACCTGCCCACGCAGCCGTTTCGACGGCTTCGGGATATTGAGCGTCCCAGGCAGCCTCAAGATCCGGCTGATGTCTTGGACATGGTCGCCGCCAATGCGGCGAGCGATACCGCGGCCCTGCTCTTCCGCCGCCTGAATGTGGGTCTCGGCCGGGAGCTTCGTGTCAAGCGCCCAGATCGGCTGCATGCCGCCACCACTGTCGATGACGAAGGTGGGTGGGACCGGGGCCGCCGCGAGTTCTCTGACGATGCCTCTCAGGCGCTCGCGCTCTTCAAGAAAGGCTGTCCCGTCCTTGGGGTCTGCATCGCCGTAGACGCAGCGGATCAGCCCGATTTCGTGCTTCCCGAGCTTCGCGTGATCCGCTCCGGCACGCGGTTCGTTCGCGCTGAAGTACAGGTTGCAGCGACCGTTACGGACGTCGATCCAGGCGCCCATGGCCTCCCACGCGCCAGGCTCGAACGTCCGCCCCTCGATCTCGCCGCCCAGGCCGATGGCGACGAGATTATGCCGGCCGGTTGCATCTAGTGCCCGAAGGAAAGTGACGCCCGAATGCTCTTGGGCATCATCGGCCGGCGATGTTTCCGCAGAGGCCCGTTTGGCCGGGGAATCGAGCGAGACGTACAAAGCTCCGGAGCTGACCGGCACGTTGCCGGACAACGGATGGCCGTCTACATTATCGAGAGACATACAAAGCCTTCCCGGCCGGCCACCTTCGCGAGAGGCGGACCGGCCGTTTTCTTGAGGGCGATCCTCAAGCAGGGGAGGGGGCGGCCGCCGAAGCGTTGCGGCCGAGGCGCATTCCGAGATGACCGGCCGTCAGGCCGCGCCCATCCACTCCCGCACATCCCGGACGCGATAGCGCGGGCGGCCCTCTACGACCGTGATGCGTGGTCCCCGGCCGGACTTCGCCCATACCTTCAAGGTGATCAGTGCGAAGTTGCTCAAGTCGGAGAGCTGCCGACGCGTGAGCAACGCACTGTCGGGAAGGCGCTCGATGTCCGGAATGGTGTTCTGGCTGCTGTCGGCGGGCATGTGGCCTCCTGCGCGATGCGCCGTAATCCGGCAGCACTCGCGTCTGGAACGAGATTGGGGGCGCTGCTCCGTTTCTCAGGCTCTCTGGTTTATCCGCTCTTGCAGCAACCGGAATGTACTGCGAAAAACTTGCATAGGTCAAGCAGTGAGACGATATCCCAAGGATAGTACTTTGTATGTCAAAAATTGTGTATGTCACGATTCTGCGTAACTAGCTTCTTCCGCATCCCAAATGGCTCTTTCAGCCGCCCCGGCCGATCCAGGCCCGCACGTCCCGAGCGCGATACCGCGGCCGCCCCTCCAGCATCACGAACCGCGGCCCGCGCTCTTCGGGAGCCCACTTCTTCAGTGCCTGGACGCTGAAGCCCGACAGCTCCGCGACCTAGTGGCGAAAATCTGATGTTTGGTACCCGCTGCCGGGGCCGCTCTCGACCCTTCACAGACCCTCGGAAGGTCCGCTTCGCGGCAGCTTGATGAAGGATGACCTACGTCCGGGTCGGGTGGAGAGCAGCCGGGCCGCTTCCGGTTGGTGTGAGGCGATTGCTGCCGTCTAACTCGGCTGACAGTGAAATCCGCTCAGCAGAGGAACTGTCACCGCCATCTTGGATCCTTGCAGTTATTGCTATCGGAAAACGCGGGCGGTACGCGTTCTTTGCCCCAGATGAGATTTCCAGCGCGCTTGGGTTTGTTACGAAATTGCTGGTTTCTCTCGCCAAAATAGCGATCGATCGCAGCGCGAGCGGCTTCTTCCGAGGGATAGTTGCTGTTGTGGATCACTGCTCTTGCCATACCGCTGAAGATGGACTCAATCACATTTAGAAATTGAGCGCCTGAAGGAAGCGGAGCAGTCTCGACGCGCGGCCGTCCTAACGATTCGGCGGTTGCATTGTGCTCCTCGATTCGCTTCATCAGCTTCTTCGAAATATGCCATGACGCCGCGTCCCACGAAAGGTAGATAACTCGACAGTTCACGTACTTTTCCAATAGAAGATCCATCATCCGAATCATCTCGTCTGTATTTTTTCGCTCACTGTAAAAGTGTGTAACTTGATTGCCGCTGAGTTCTAACGCCGCCGTCAAAATTAAGCATCCTTTGGATTTCTGCCACTGTGGCATTATGCGACGCGACCCCGGCGGATCGAGTTTCAATCCTTGCTTCATCTTCACCGCAAACGGACCGAACTCGTCGATTGAGAAAAAGGCTTCGTCAGGCTGCAATGAGGACAGGATCGCCTGAACAGTTGCCAGCTTTTCGCTATAAGCAGGGTCCTGCGACGTTAGCTGAATGCGTGCTTTCCTCCATCGATATCCTGCTTCCTTTGTGATCCGGCGGATGACCTCGTTACACGCAGATTGTCCGGTCTCACCAAGAACCCGTGAAAGATCGGACATGATCCACGCCGTCCGGTTTATGTCATACTGCGAGGGAGGTTCATGAAGTATCCGAAATACTGCCTGTTTTAGTTGCTCGTTATCGTATTTTCTCGTAGATCTCGTCTTTGGTGCAAATAGCCTTTCAACACCACCGGTACTATAAATTTTCAGATATTGAAGGTATGTTCCCTTGCAGATACCTAGAAAGGAGCGTGTTGTTGCTCCTTTGATACCCTGCCGCCTGGCAAGGATGGTCATGGCCCGATTTCTCTCAGACAATCGACAGTTATAAAGACGATCTACGAGAATCTGCGTGTCCGGAAAGGTATCAATTCGTGAGCGACAGTCATCGCAAACTCTGTCATTTTGCGAAAGCCTACGCATCCATTCAAGATCTGCCTCTGCCTGCAACTTACGCAGGTCGGGTTTGCGTGCTGGCAAAAGCTTAGATGCAGCCCGATACAAACTGAGTGTCTTCTTTTCGCTTACAATAGGTGGATGAGAGGCCGATAATGTCCGGAGCAGTTTGGCCCCACTTTGTTCATTAAGTGAAGCAACGAGACCGTGCACAAGTCGCCAGATGTCCTCTCTCTCCGCAGTTAATGATCTTACGTACTCTTTAACGGCTGTATAGCCTCCTCGAAAGTCATGATCACATCGTAATCGGCGGAATATTTGTGCAGCAGACGGTTGAGCCGTGTCGGAGCAGATATCCCGATTGCCCAGCATGAGCTTTATAGTTTCCTTGTGAGGATCAAGTTTTGATTTCCGGGGGGTATTTCTTGTATAGGGCTGCGGATAGGGAAAATTGGCCATTTTCCGGATCGTGCCGCGACTAATCCCAACGGCCCGCGACAGACTACGAATCGTGGCTCCCGAGCTAAGCTTTTTTCGGATGACCGCCCATTGATGCGGATCAGTATACATGACCATTCTCGCTATGCGGTTGCTGCCCTAGATCCCGACGCAGAAGTCCTACTTAGGATGTTCTCGGGAAAACACTAGCCGTAGACGTTAAAAGCAAGCTTCCGCCACGCTGCGTCTAATTGCAATCCGAGGCGATTTCCGAAAGCTGCATCATGCGAGCGGCGGTGCAGTCGATGTCCGCTTTTAAAACTCGCATAGATCGCTCGTAATGGCGAGGTTGGGTCGGATGTGGAACGTCCGCTTCAGGACGAAAAGGTAAGGTCCGGTTGCCACCCGTCTCGGACGCTCAGGGCTGGTACCATCCATCAGATTTTCACCACTAGGCCCGCGCTAGCAATGCTTCGTCGGGGAGGGCGCTGAAATCCGGCAACAGCGGCGGCTTCATGCGACCGCCTTCAGTTCGACCGGCGGATCCACCAGCACCGACACGTGGTTGCTCCAAGCCTCGAAGGCCGCGCGGATCTTCGGGATGGCGTCGTCTCGGTTGTAGATCGCCTCAAGATCCTCGCGGGCATGGCCAAGCGCCAGCTCGGCGGTGTCCGGATCGATGCCGAGCTTCGACAGCCCCGTGCGGAACGTACGCCGGAGATCGTGCAGGCAGAAGTCGACGCCTGATTTCTTGCGGAGGCCATCCACGAGCTTGGTCCAGCCGTTCATCTCCTGGCCCGTCTTCATCGACGGAAACACCAGGTCGGACCGCGCATCGCGAGGGCACAGCGCTAGGATGGTGCGCAGCTGCGGGGCGATCGGCGCGATGTGGCCTCTGCCCTGCTTCGTGAAGATGGCCGGCAGGTTCAGCACCTCGGTCAGCTCTTCGACCATCGCCCAGGTCAGCCCGGCGCCTTCGCCGCGGCGGCATCCCGTGAGGATCAGGAACCGGATCAATCGGCCGATCGTCGTGCGCGGGTCGGCGGCGTGCCAGAGCTTCACGAGCTCGGCGTCGGACAGCGCCCGACCCTTCATCTCCTTGGCCAGTTTGTCCGCCCTGGTCGCGCGCTGCTTCCGGTGGCCAGCGAGAGGATTGACCGTCAGCACCTTCGCGTCGGTCACGCACCACGTCAGGAAAGCGCGGCTGCGCGTTCGGAAATCGTCGGCAGCCCCCAGCCGCCCTTGGGATACGATCGTGTCGATGATGCTCGCGTATTCGGCGCCCGTGATCGTCGTGACATCCCGGGAGAGCAGCCGGCCCATCCTGGTTCGCAGTGTGCTCATCACCGTCTTGCAGTTCACGTAGCGACGCCGCTCAAGATCGCGCTCGTACCGGTCGAGAAGGTCGCCGAGCTTGCTGCGATCTTTGGCCTTCAGCTTGGCTCGTTCGGCCAACGGATCGCCGCCGCGGGCGATATCGCCGAGGACGATCAGTGCGAGCTTGCGCGCGTCCGCCACCTTGGGCACCGCGTCGATCGACGCGAGCTTCATCTTCTTCGTGTTGGCGGCTCGGCCCATGCCGGGCGGCCGATAGCTCAGGAACCAGCTTTTTCCGCCCGGGCGAACTCGCAAGCAGAATCCTGGAACGACGGAGTCCCATAGCAGAGCGTCGCTCGCTCCGGCCGGCAGCACGAAAGCAGCAGCCAGCGTGTCAGTGAGCTTTTCCTTCATCGGACCGGGCTCCGGGTAGCACATGGGCAGCACGGGCATGCGAAACTCCCGCACCGCCACGTAACCCTTGATATCCCGGAAAATCAAACAGCGACAAGCGCTTAGGGTGGCCGTTATATACCCCTGTAGACCCCCTTATACGGGGTGCGACACTCTTGACATGGAAGGGGTCACAGGTTCGATCCCTGTCGCGCCCACCATTCCGCCTCCACCGCAGCGGATGACGATACGGGGTCCCTTTCGGGGCCCTTTTTCGTGTCCGGCGGCGCGGCTCGAACCTCAATCCGCGAGCGGACCGAGTTCGGCGGTCTTCACCGCGGCGGCGCCGCGCAGCAGGTCGTCGGCGGCCGCCTGGGCGAGGAGTTCATAGCCGCGGTCGGCCATGTGGAGGCCGTCGGCGGAGAAGAGCTCGGAATGGGTGAGCCGCGCCTGGCCGATCCAGTCGCGCATCAGGGTCGAGCGGCGAATCACCGGAACCTCGAGGGCCTCGCCGATCGCGCGGACCGCGTCGCGGAAGCGATAGGCGCCCGGCGTCGCGTCGAAGCGCGGGCACCATTGCGGCTCCATCAGCACCACGTCGATGCCGGCCTCGCGGATGCGGCGCACGGCGCTCAGCGTCGCGTCGCGAAAATGATCGAGGGGAACGTCGCGCAGGGCATCGTTGCTGCCGGTCTGCCAGATCACGAGGTCGGGATGCTCGCCGATCACATCGCGGTCGAGCCGGGCCAGCATCTCGTCGACGGCTTCTCCGCCGATGCCGCGATTGAGCACGGTGACGCCGCCGCCGAGCCGGGGCAGGGCGCGCTTCAGCGCGGCTTCGAGGCGGGCGGGATAGGCGGCGGCCGGCGTGCTGGCGCCGACGCCCTGCGTCGAGGACGAGCCGAAGGCCACGATGCGCAGCGGCGCGCCGAGCGCCAGCTGCCGGGCCACGTGCGGCAAGCCGTCGTCGTGGAAGGAATCGAAGTCGAACACGCCGAGGTCGAAAGTATCGGGCAGGAGGTCGGCATAGGCCAGCACCGCCGTGGAGGACAGGCTGAGGCCGAGGAGGAGGAGGGTCCCCCAGATCCGCCCACGGGCACCGGCCGGACCGAGCCCCCTCACAGACAATCCACGCGCCACGTCCGCCCCCCCGTCGACCATCCGCCGGGTCTTCCCGGCCGGATGTTGATGCCTGCGGCGAAGGGACTGTTACGGAGCCGGTGCCGTCGTCTGCACAGTCTCCGGCGCGGTCTGTCGCCAATCGTCTTCGAGACGAGTCCGACGTGCCGCCGTTCTGCTTCGTCGCACTCGTCTTTCTAGAGAGGAGTCTTGACGAAAGCTTGATCGATTCGACCGGCCGTGTGGCTTGGAAATACGCGAAACGCCGAACAAGAGCAATAAAAATGCATTAAGAATAATGTTCGCTAAGCAGTAATCCGGGGATGGATAGGGTTTCCGGCTGAAGCGATCGATCCGCCCTCGTCTTTCCGAATGCAGGTCGATTCGTTCCGGCTCGCGTCACGCGGCCCTGCGGCGCTCCCGGAGCGCCTCGCGATCGAGATAGACGAGCGCCCCAGCGCTCATCGCGGCCAGCACAAACCAGGTCAGCGCGTAGACGAGGTGGCTGTTGGGGAAGGCGACGACCGTCAGGCCGCCGACCGGCAGCCGGCCGGGATCGGGCCCCGCATCGGCATCGACGAAGTACGGGGCCACTCCGGTCAGCCCGCGCGCACCGGCGATGGCGGCGACGTCGCGCGAGTACCAGCGGTCGGCGGCGGGATCGTTCGAGCGCAGGAACGCGCCGCCGGGCTCGGTCACGCGCAGGAGACCGGTCAGGGTCACGGGACCTGCCGGCTCCGCCCGGTCGGCCGGGTCGCGGCGGTCGGAGGGCACGAAGCCGCGATTGACCAGGACCGTGAAGCCGGCCTCGGATTGCAGCGGCGTCAGCACCCAGAAGCCGCCGCCGAGTTCGGTCAGGGCCTGGACGAGGCTGGTGCGGTCGTACTGAAAGGTGCCCGTCAGGCGCAGGTGGCGATAGGCGTCGGCCTCGGCACCGACGGCCGGCCACGCCTCGGGCCCCGGGGCGGGGCCCGGCTCGGCATGGACGCGCGCCTCGACGCGGGCGATCAGGTCGAGCTTCCAGGCCCGGCGCTGCACCTGCCAGACGCCGAGGCCGAGCAGGACCGAGACGACGACCAGCCCGACGAGATTGATCGCGAAAAGGGTGCCGAGGGAGCGGCGCGCCGGCGGGCTGTCGGCCGCGCCCGGCGCGCTCACGTCCGGCACCGCCTCAGGGCTGATGGTGCAGCAGGTCGTGCGGGGACATCGGCATCATGTTGGTGTTGAGGTGATGCATGACCCAGATCGAGCCGGTCAGGGTGATCACCACCAGGGTCACGGTGAAGATCAGCGCGAGGATGGTCCAGCCGCCCTCGGACTTCGTGTTCATGTGGAGGAAGTAGACCATGTGGACGACGATCTGCACCACGGCGAGCGCGAGCACGATGATCGTGGTCCAGACGACGTTCGGCAGCACCTTGCCCATGACGAGCCAGAACGGAATCGCCGTCAGGATCACCGACAGGACGAACCCGGTCACGTAGCTCTTGACGCTGCCGTGGGACTGGCCGCCCTCGGAATGGTCGTGGTGGCCTGCTTCGCTGGCGGCGCTCATTGCAGGACTCCCATCAGGTAGACGAAGGTGAACACGCCGATCCAGACGACGTCGAGGAAGTGCCAGAACATCGACAGGCACATCAGCCGGCGCTTGTTCTCGGAGATCAGGCCGCGGTTGGCGGTCTGGATCAGCAGCACGATCAGCCAGACGATGCCGAAGGTGACGTGCAGGCCGTGCGTGCCGACGAGCGCGAAGAACGACGACAGGAAGGCCGAACGCTGCGGCGTCGCGCCCTCGTGGATCAGGTGCGAGAACTCGTAGAGCTCGATCCCGATGAAGGCCGCGCCGAACAGGCCTGTGACGACCAGCCAGAGCTGCATCGTCCGGAGCTTGTCCTTCTCCATCTCCAGCATCGCGAAGCCGTAGGTGATGGAGGAGAACAGCAGCATCGCGGTGTTGAGCGCGACGAGCTTGAGGTCGAACAAGTCGACGGGGGAGGGCCCGGCCGCATAGTTGCGGCCGAGCACGGCATAGGTAGCGAACAGGACCGTGAAGATGAGGCAATCGCTCATCAGGTAGATCCAGAAACCCAGCATGGTGCTGGGCTCGTGGGCGTGTTCGTCCCGCTCGTAGAAGACCGGGACCTTCGCGCCGGAGGCGGTGGTGTGGGCTTGCGTCGCCATCGCTGTCAGGCCTGTACCGCGAGCATCGACGTCCGCTCGTTCTCGGTCCGCACCACGGTGTCGGCCGGGATGTCGAAGTCGCGGTTGTAGTTGAAGGTGTGGATGATCGCGGCGGCGATCATGGCGACGAAGGTCAGGGCCGCCAGCCACCACATGTACCAGATCATGGCGAAGGAGAACGCCACGCTCAGGGCAGCGATGACGGCCCCGGTGCCGGTGTTCCGCGGCATGTGGATCGGCTGGAAGCCGTCGAGCGGACGCTCGTAGCCGCGCCGCTTCATGTCGTCCCAGGCATCGAGGTCGTGCACCCGCGGCTGGAAGGCGAAGTTGTAGTCGGGCGGAGGCGAGGAGGTCGACCATTCGAGGGTGCGGCCGCCCCACGGATCGCCGGTGAGGTCGCGCAGCTTCTCGCGGTTCCGGATCGAGACCGTGAACTGCATGATCATGGCCGCGATGCCGACCGCGATCAGCACAGCGCCGAAGGCCGCGATCACGAACCAGACCTGGAGCGACGGGTCGTCGAAATGCTGCGAGCGGCGGGTGACGCCCATCAGGCCGAGCACGTAGAGCGGCATGAAGGCAACGTAGAAGCCCACCGTCCAGAACCAGAACGAGACCTTGCCCCAGAACTCGTCGAGCTTGAAGCCGAAGGCCTTGGGGAACCAGTAGTTCACGCCGGCGAACATGCCGAACAGCACGCCGCCGATGATCACGTTATGGAAATGCGCGATCAGGAACAGCGAGTTGTGGAGCACGAAGTCGGCCGGCGGCACGGCGAGCAGCACGCCGGTCATGCCGCCGATGGTGAAGGTCACCATGAAGCTCAGGGTCCACAGCATCGGTACGTCGAACCGGATCCGGCCGCGATACATCGTGAACAGCCAGTTGAAGATCTTCGCCCCCGTCGGGATCGAGATGATCATCGTCGTGATACCGAAGAACGAGTTCACGGAGGCGCCCGAGCCCATCGTGAAGAAGTGGTGCAGCCAGACGAGGTACGAGAGGATGGTGATGACCACCGTCGCGTAGACCATCGACACGTAGCCGAACAGGCGCTTGCCGGAGAAGGTCGCGGTCACCTCCGAGAAGATGCCGAAGGCCGGCAGGACGAGGATGTAGACCTCCGGGTGGCCCCAGATCCAGATGAGGTTGAAGTACATCATCGGGTTGCCGCCGAGGTCGTTCGTGAAGAAGTGCGTGCCGATGTAGCGGTCGAGCGACAGCAGGGTCAGAACGGCGGTCAGGATCGGGAAGGCGGCGGTGATCAGCACGTTGGTGCAGAGCGAGGTCCAGACGAAGATCGGCAGCTTCATCATGCTCATGCCCGGCGCGCGCATCTTCACGATGGTCGCGATCAGGTTGATGCCCGACAGGGTCGTGCCGATGCCCGCGATCTGCAGGCCCCAGATGTAGTAGTCGACGCCCACCCCCGGGCTCATGTCGGCCCCCGAGAGCGGCGGATAGGCGAGCCAGGTGGCGCGGGAGAACTCGCCGACGAATAGCGAGATCATGATCGTGATCGCGCCCGAGACCGTCATCCAGAACGAGAAGTTGTTCAGGAACGGGAAGGCGACGTCGCGGGCGCCGATCTGCAGCGGCACGACGTAGTTCATCATGCCGGTGACGAAGGGCATCGCCACGAAGAAGATCATGATCACGCCGTGGGCGGAGAAGATCTGGTCGTAGTGGTGCGGCGGCAGGAAGCCGTCATTCGCGCCGAAGGCAATGGATTGCTGGGCCCGCATCAGCAGCGCGTCGGCGAAGCCGCGCAGCAGCATGACGAAGGCCAGGATGATGTACATGATGCCGATCTTCTTGTGATCGACGCTCGTGACCCAGTCCCGCCACAGGGGACCCCAGAAGCGGTAGTAGGTGATGACGCCGAGCACGGCGAGGCCGACCACGGCCACGCCTGCGAAGGTGACCTGCAGGATCGGCTCGTGGAACGGGATGTCTTCGAGACTGAAGCGTCCGAAGATCAGCTTCTGGAGATCCGGGTCTGACAACATGGGATCGGCTGCTCAAGGAATTCGGTGACGGGGGCGCGGTCTCGCCGGCGCGGGCCTAGTGATGGTGGCGTTGCAGGTCGTCGGAGCTGGTCGGCGGGGCCTTCTTGTTCTCCGGCGAGCCCTCCTGGTTGGGAGCCCCCTCGGAGCGCGGCGCCCGGCCGGCGGCCGGGGCC
>NZ_VRVE01000078.1:0-20619 GCF_008040035.1 Methylobacterium sp. WL9 | reverse complement strand
CGCGAGGGCCGTACCGGGGACGCCGCGCCGGTCGCCGAGCCGCATCTGCGCCAGCGCCGCGCGGCCTCCGCCTTCGCCCTCTCGACGGTGCCGCTCGTGGCGCTCGTCGTCTACGGGCTCTACGGCTCCCCCAACCTCCCCTCGCAGACCGATGCCGACCGCAAGGCCGCGCAGCAAGGCGGCGAAGGCGTGATGAAGGCGATCGGGCAGGTCGAGGCCAAGCTCGCCAGCAACCCGAACGACGCCCGCGGCTGGTCCGTCATCGCCCCGGTCTACATGCGGCTCGGCCGCTTCGACGACGCTGCCCGCGCCTTCGAGCAGGTGGTGCGGATCCAGGGCGAGGATCCCGAACGGCTGGCCAATTGGGGTGAAGCGCTGGTCGCGGCCGGCGAGGGCGCCGTCTCGCCGCAGGCGCGAAAGCTGTTCGAGCGCGCGCTGGTGCTCGATCCGAAGACGGCGAAGCCTCAGTTCTACCTCGCCCGCGGCGACGAACTCGCAGGCGACAATGCCGGCTCCGCCAGGCGTCTCGAAGCCCTGGCCGCCCAGGGGCCAGAGGATGCGCCCTGGATGCGGATGGTGCGCGAGAACCTGGCGCGCCTGAAGGGCGAGACGCCGCCCGCGGCTCAGACGCCGAAGGCGGAGGCGGAGGCGGAGGCCAACGCCGCCTCCCCGAAATCCGACGAGGCCAAGTCAGCCGCGGGTCCCGCCGCCAACCTGCAGGCCCTGCCGCCGAACGAGCGCATGGCCGCGATCCGCGGCATGGTCGAGGGGCTCGATCGCCGACTGGCGTCGCAGGGCGGCAGCGTGGACGAATGGATGCGGCTCGTGCGCTCCTACGGGGCGCTGGGCGAACGCGACAAGGCGCGCGAGGCCTTTCAACGCGGCCGCACGGCGCTGGCCCAGGATCCGCAGGCCCTCGCCCGTCTCGACGCCGAGGCGAAGGAGCTCGACCTCGCCGATGCCGGCCGCCAGGGCGATGCCGGCTCGGGTGCTGCGACGCCGTCGCCGGAGGAGGCTCCGGCCCAAGCCATGATGCCGTCGGATGCACCGGCCGCGCCGGGCATGGAGACGGGCGGGTCGCCTGCTGCCGCCATCCAGGCCATGCCCCCGGCCGAGCGCGAGGCGGCGATCCGCGGCATGGTCGCCGGGCTCGACCGGCGCCTCGCCGCCAAGGGCGGCACCGCCGACGAGTGGATGCGGCTGGTACGCTCCTACGCCGCGCTCGGCGATCGCGAGGCCGCGGCCGGCGCCCTCGACCGGGCACGCATGGCAGTCGCGGCGGACGGAACCGCGATCCAGCGCCTCGATGCGCTCGGGCGCGATCTCGACCTGAAGCGCGCCACCGAGAAGCCGTGAGAGACAGTTGGCGTCGCCGTGTGGCGTCCCGACCCCTGACAATCGGTCCCGTTCGGCAGCCTTGACCCGACGCGCTGGGCGTCGGACACCGGAAGCAACAGTTTAGAACGACGTCAGGCTTGCTTGCGCGATGGCTTGCAGGCGCCGACGCACCGGGACGGAACCGTGACCCGCAAGAGCCGCCGCCTTACCCTGATCGCCTCCTGCGGGGCGGTGCTCGCCGTCGCCGTCGGCCTGATCCTGTGGCAGATGAGCGGCTCGATCGTGTTCTTCCGCTCGCCCGCGGAGGTCGCGGCCCGGGTCGTGGCGCCCGGCACACGCTTCCGGCTCGGCGGGCTCGTGCTCGACGGTTCCCTCAAGCGCGGCCCGGACCAGACCGTCGATTTCTCGGTGACGGACACCAAGGGCACGATCCCCGTGCAGTACAAGGGCCTCCTGCCCGACCTGTTCCGCGAGGGCCAGGGCGTGGTCGCGGAGGGGATGCTCGACACCGGCGGCACCTTCCGCGCCGACACCGTGCTCGCCAAGCACGATGAATCCTACATGCCCCGCGAGGTCGCCGACGCGCTCAAGGCGCAGGGGCGCTGGCAGGAGGGCAAGGACGGCAAGCCGGTGAAAGCCGAGAGCCCGGATACCTCGCTCGGCAAGCGTAGCGAGCGGTGATGTCGTCTGGCGCTCTCGCCTCCGTAGATTACCTCTCCCCCCTCTGTGGGGGAGGGTTTCGCGTGCTCTGCGCGATCCCCATCAAGGACGCCCATCGTGATCGTTGAGGTCGGCCACTTCGCCCTAGCCCTGGCGCTGGCGCTGTCCGTGATCCAGGCGGCGATGCCCGTCTGGGCGGCGCGCTCCGGCGACGAGACCCTGCGCGAAACCACCGTGCCGGCGGCGCTCGGGGTCTTCGCTTGCATCCTGTTCGCGTTCGGGGCGCTCACCTACGCCCACGTGATGTCCGACTTCTCGGTCAAGAACGTCGTCGAGAACTCGCACACGATGAAGCCGCTGATCTACAAGATCTCCGGCGTCTGGGGGAACCACGAGGGCTCGATGCTGCTCTGGGTCCTGATCCTGTCGCTGTTCGGCGCCATGGTCGCGGTGGCCAAGAACTCCGTGCCGCCGGTCCTGCGCACCAACACGCTCGCAGTGCAGGCACTGATCACATTCGTGTTCGTGCTGTTCATCATCACGACCTCGAACCCGTTCGATCGGGTCGCGCCGGCGCCGCTCGAGGGCAACGACCTCAATCCGCTGCTGCAGGATTTCGGGCTCGCGGTGCATCCGCCGCTGCTCTACCTCGGCTATGTCGGCTTCTCGATTACCTTCGCCTTCGCCGCCGCCGCGCTGATCGACGGCCGGATCGACGCCGTCTGGGCACGCGCCGTGCGGCCCTGGACGCTCACCGCCTGGGTCTTCCTGACGCTCGGCATCGCGATGGGCTCCTACTGGGCCTATTACGAGCTCGGCTGGGGCGGCTGGTGGTTCTGGGATCCTGTCGAGAACGCCTCGCTGATGCCCTGGATCGCCGGCACGGCGCTGCTGCACTCCACCGTCGTCATGGAGAAGCGCGACGCCCTCAAGGTCTGGACCGTGCTGCTCTCGGTCCTGACCTTCTCTCTGTCGCTGATGGGCACCTTCATCGTGCGCTCGGGGCTGCTGACCTCCGTCCACACCTTCGCCTCGGACCCGACCCGCGGCGTCTTCATCCTCGCCATCCTGGTGCTGTTCATCGGCGGTTCGCTCACGCTGTTCGCGTGGCGCGCCCCATCGCTCCGCCAGGGCGGCCTGTTCGCGCCGATCTCCCGCGAGGGCGCGCTGGTGATGAACAACCTTTTCCTGGTCGCCGCCTGCGCCACGGTACTCGTCGGCACCCTCTACCCGCTGCTGCTGGAGATGCTGACCGGCGAAAAGATCTCCGTCGGGCCGCCCTTCTTCAACTGGACCTTCGTCCCGCTGGCGATCCCGCTGCTGCTGATCGTGCCCTTCGGCCAGTCGCTCGCCTGGAAGCGCGGCGACGTCGCGGCGGCCGCGCAGCGCCTGTTCGCGGCCTTTGCCTTCGCCTTCGTCGTCGGCATCGGGACGGCCGCCTATACTTGGGGTGGCCCGGTGATGGCGCCCGTCGCCATCGGGCTCGGGGCCTACCTCATCATCGGCTCGGCCCTCGAAATCCTGTCGCGCGCCCGCGGCTACGGCAACAGCCGCTCGCGCGATCTCGGCACCATCGCGCGACGGGCCATCGGCCTGCCGCGCTCCGCCTGGGGCACGGCTTTGGCCCATGCCGGCGTCGGCGTCGTGGTGATCGGCATCGCGGCGCAGAGCTGGGCGCTCGAAGGACTCGGCACGCTGAAACCCGGCCAGAGCCTCGCGGTCGGCCCCTACGTCGCGACCCTCGACAAGGTCGGCCCGCAATCCGGCGAGAACTACGAGGAGACCGCAGCCTTCCTGACCGTGCGCACCGCCAAGGGCGACACCGTGGGCCCGGTCGAGACGGGAAAACGCTTCTACCCGTCGCGAAAGATGACGGTGACGGAATCGGGCCTGATGACCATCGGCGTCAGCCAGGTCTATGCCAGCCTCGGCGAGGTCCTGCCGGACGGCAGCATCGGCCTGCGCCTCTACTACAAGCCGCTGATCCTGCTGATCTGGCTCGGTGCCGTGGTGATGGCGCTGGGCGGCGCCCTCTCCCTCACCGACCGCCGCATGCGCGTCGGCGCCCCGGCCAAGGCCCGGGCCAAGCTGCCCCCGCATGCGGTGCCGGCGGAATGACTCTTTTCGGAGTTTTCCGCCGCGCAAACCCTCCGTCCCCTGCGGGGGAGGGCGGCCCGTGCGTCAGCAGGGGTGGGGTGAGGGGAGCGCCCTCTTCGGAAACGTCGCTCCCCTCTCCCGACCCGCTTCGCGGGCCACCCTCTCCCGCAGAGGGGAGAGGGTTCGTGCGCGCGATCGTCTTCGCATTGCTTCTAATCGTCTCGGCTGGGCCCACCCACGCCGTCCAGCCCGACGAAGTCCTGAAGGATCCCGTCCTCGAATCCCGCGCACGCCACATCTCGGAAGGCCTGCGCTGCCTCGTCTGCCAGAACCAGTCGATCGACGATTCCGACGCGCCGCTCGCCAAGGACCTGCGCGTGATCGTGCGCGAGCGCCTCACCGCCGGCGACAGCAACGGGCAGGTCGTCGATTACCTGGTGGCGCGCTACGGCGAGTTCGTGCTGCTGCGCCCGGTCTTCGGCTGGCACACGCTGCTGCTCTGGCTGACGCCGCTGCTGGCGGTGCTGCTCGGCGGCTTCGGCATCTGGCGGCTCTCGCGCCGGCGCGCGCCGAAGGCCGCCGGGCTGTCGCAGGCCGAGCAGGCCGAGGTCGAGGCGCTGCTCGAGCGGCGATAGCTTTCGCGCTCGGAAGGGCGAAGCCCTGCCGTCGCTCAGGCCGCAAACGCCGAAGCGCCTGCCCGAACGCAGACTGCCTCGACCCGATTGCGCCCGCTGCGCTTGGCCTCGTAGAGCGCCTCGTCCGCCGCCGCGATCAGATCGGCTGGGCCGATGCCCCATCGCCGCGTCGCTCCGTGTGCGGCTGTCACGCCGACGCTCGCACTGACCATCGCGCCGTCCGGCAGCCCGGGATGGGGCAGGGCCAACGCCGCGATCGCGCGATGCAGCGCCTCGCCCAAAACAATTACCGCCTCGGGCGTCGCCCCCGGCAGCAGGACGACGAACTCCTCCCCGCCATAGCGCGCCAGCAGCCCGCCCCGCGCCGCCACGGCGGAACGGAGAGCACCGGCCACCTCCCGCAGGCAGCGGTCGCCCTCGGCGTGGCCGGCCGCATCGTTGAACGCCTTGAAGTGGTCGACGTCGATCAGCGCGAGCCCGAGCCAGCCGCGATCCCCGGCGGCGGACTCCCAGGCCGATTCCAGGCGCTCGCCGAAGAGCCGGCGGTTCGCCACGCCCGTCAGCGGGTCGGTCTCGGAGAGCACGGTCAGGCGGGAATTGGCTTCGGCCAGCGCGTCCGCCTGCATCTGCTCGCGCAATCCGAGTAGAAAACTCTGCTTCGTCTCCCATTCGTGCGCATAGGCGAGCTTCAGCGGCACCAGGATCAGGCTGGCGACGAGAAGCGGAATGCCGACTCCCTCGGGCCCACCGAGTGCGAACCCGACGACCGAGGCCACGTAGAGGCCAAAGCAGGCGCCGCAATAGAGCATCGCGTGCCGGAACGAGAGCGGCGCGATCATGCCGACGACGAGGGGGATGATCGCGGCGAGGATCAGGTAGACCTCGGCGTGCGGCCCGGGCGCGATCCGCGCGCTGTTGAGCGTGATCGCCATGTCGACGAGGCTGGTGGTCATCACGGCGGCCGTCTGCCGCCAGGGCGGTGCGTCATGCCGTAGGGCGAGGATCGCAAGCAGTGCCAACGGCACGAACACGCACAACGTCAGCGTCGCCGGAACGGCCACCGCGTCGGCGCCGAACATGTCGTAGTCGACCTTCAGGGAGAGCACGTTGAAGACGACGAAGATCGATAGCCAGGAGCGAATACGCCGCGTGCCGCCCGGTACGCCCCGCGCCGCGTAGCGCGCTTCGAGAGGCTTCGGCAGGCGAAGACGATACCAGGGCCGTGCGAGCCCCTTCTCGATAGACGACAGCATCGTTGCGACGGCGGCTCCGGCTGAGCGGTGACAAGCCGAATTTACATGCGGCCGTTTTCGAAGAGGTAAAGACGGCTCGGCCGGATACCACCCCGGATGCCGACGATGAGGTTCATTGGACAATGTCCGATCGAGAACGTCGGCTAAGTATGATATATTTTTCAATCGACCGTCTATACATCAGATTTCGACCAATTAGATTCCAGACAAGCTAGTTATATGCAGTAAATATAATGATAAATATCGAAATTAACTGATCGTCTTAATTAATTTATATTATGTTTTTCTAATAGAATTTAATATTTTCATTTCTGCATTCCATAGCCCATGAACGCAGTGCCACTCCGAGACGCCCAGGTCTGGCCGCCGCCTCAGCCGGCGGAGGTCGGCTCGCAGTTCGGGCGACCGATGCATCGCCGGCGAGTCGATCCCGATCGCGGGCCGGCTCCATGCGCGGCACATTCGCGTTCGCGGCCGAGATCGCTTATAGAAACGCCGTTCCAAAGGCCCCAAGGTTATTCCAGCAATGGCGACGGCGTCGTTCGACAACGCCCGGCGCGAAGCGCCCGTTCTGTCTCCCATCGAGAAGACGCCCGACTTCCGGCCCGAGCCTGCGGCGCTCGGCGGCAAGACCTCGCTCGTCGGCCTGACCCGCACCGGCCTCAAGGACGCGCTGCTCGCCATCGGCGTGTCCGAGCGCGAGGCCCGGATGCGCGGCAGCCAGCTCTGGAACTGGATCTACCTGCGCGGCGCCACCGACTTCGCGGCGATGACCAATCTCGGCAAGAGCCTGAAGGCGGGGCTGGCCGAACGATTCACCCTCGACCGGCCCGAGGTCGTCAGCGAGCAGATCTCGCGCGATGGCACCCGCAAATGGCTGATCCGCATGGCGCCGACGAACGTGCAGGAGCACAATCGCGGCGCCGAGATCGAGTGCGTCTACATTCCCGGCCCCGACCGCGGCACGCTCTGCGTCTCATCCCAGGTCGGCTGCACGCTCACCTGCACCTTCTGTCACACCGGCACGCAGCGCCTCGTGCGCAACCTCTCGGCCGCGGAGATCGTCTCGCAGCTGATCCTCGCCCGCGATCGCCTCGGCGACTGGCCGGGCCTGGAGCCGGTGCGCAATGCCGGCAGTACCGGCGAGGCCGGCCGCCTCGTCACCAACGTCGTGTTCATGGGCATGGGCGAGCCGCTCTACAACGTCGACGCGGTGATCGACGCGGTACAGGTGATGACCGACCAGGAGGGCATCGGCCTGTCGCGCCGTCGCATCACCGTCTCGACCTCCGGCGTCGTGCCGCAGATGACGCGGCTGGGCGACGAGTCGCACGCGTCCCTCGCCATCTCGCTGCACGCGGTGCGCGACGAGCTGCGCAACGAACTCGTGCCGTTGAACCGCAAGTACCCGATCGCTCAGCTGCTTCAGGCCTGCCGCGACTATCCGGGCGTGAGCAACGCGCGGCGCATCACCTTCGAGTACGTGATGCTGAAGGGTGTGAACGACAGCGACGACGACGCCTACGAGCTGGTCGAGCTGCTTCGCGACATTCCGGCCAAGATCAACCTGATCCCGTTCAATCCCTGGCCCGGCAGCGTCTATGCCTGCTCGGACTGGAGCCGGATCGAGCGCTTCTCGCAGATCGTGTTCGACGCCGGCTACGCCTCCCCGGTGCGCACCCCGCGGGGCCGCGACATCCTTGCCGCCTGCGGCCAGCTCAAGAGCGAGACGGAGAAGTTGCGCGCCCGCGCCCGCATGATGCTGGAAGACGGCATGGGCGCCGAAGCCGTCTACGCGGGCGCCGACGCGGACGATTGATGCGGCTCATCGGCCGCCTTCTCCTCGGCTCACTCGGACTCGTGCTGGCGATCCCCTGCGGGGCGATCGTCCTCGGCGTGGGCGTGCTGATCGACCCGGCCTCGCGCCATGCCGTCGCCCGTCTCGGGCTCGAAGGGCTGATCGATCTCGCCTCGGGCCTCTCGCCGGACGTGATGCTGATGGCGTTTGCGGCACTCTCGCAAACCCTTCTCGTGCTGCTGGCGCTGCCGCCATCGCTCGTCGCGCTGATCGGAGAAGCGATCGGTCTGCGGGCTGCCGCCTGGTATGGCGGCGCGAGCGGCGCGCTCACGGCGCTTCTGCCCTGGCTGACCCGCAGCGGATCTCCGCGTGCAGGCGGACAAGCGGCCCTCGCAGTCGAGGGTCGAGCCGTTGCACTCTATTTCTTAACGGGAGCGGCGTCGGGACTCGTCTATTGGCTCGTTGCCGGCCTAAGCGCGGGACGATCCGAAGACGGGCGATCGACAGAGGTCCGATGACCGCCTCGGCCATCACGACTGTGCCGTCGTTTTATTCCACCACATCGAGATATTATTTAATCTTCACCGTGTCGTTTGCGTGACACCTTGGACTTGAAACAAGTCTGCCGCGTTTCATGCCGTGCATGCATTCAAAATTCCGGCACTATGGCCACTCAGCCGCGCCTCGGGATCGATGAGGCGCCGTTTCCAAGACCGGGAGTGGTGCAGGATGAAGGCTCGGTTTCGCAGGACCCTCGCGGCGTTGGGTGCGCTCGCTCTGAGCTTCGCAGGCACGACGGCGCACGCCGCCTCCGCCGCGCAGCCGGGACAGACCATCGGCCTGCCGACGGGCGCTCAGCTGCCGATCGGCCTGATCCTGCTCGACACGTCGAGCTTCGGCATCCGCAGCACTTCCCCCGTTCAGTCCGAGAGCAACATCAACCTGCCGGGCGTCGTCTGGGTCCCGGGCGTCCACATCTTCGGCGGCCGTCTGCACCTGATCTACATCCAGCCCGTCGTCGCGGCCCGCTCTGCCGCTGCCGGCGGACGCTACCAGAGCGGCATCGGCGTGCCGCTGGTCGCGGCCCAGCTCGCCTGGAAACTGTCGAACGGCTTCAACGTCAGCTACCTGCTCGGCGGCTACCTGCCGATCGATACGCAGTTCCTGATCAACCAGGGCTCGATCCAGCAGCGCTTCGCCGCGACCTACAATGCCGACGGCTACAACATCACCGGCAATCTGCTCTACGGCACCTACATCGACCCAACGAACAAGCAGGGCGCCTTCTACCCGGACTTCCTCAACCTCGACATCACGGCGACGAAGAAGTTCGGCAAGTGGGAGATCGGCCCGGTCGCCTTCGGCTCGACCGACCTGCCGACGAACCGGCTGAACTACCGCCACCAGGGCCAGGTCGCGGTGGGCGGCCTCGTCGGCTACAACTTCGGCGACTTCTTCATCCAGGGCTACGTCACCCGCGACGTCATCGAACGGAACTACGGCGGCTACGACACGCGCGGCTGGCTGCGCAGCGTCTTCTTCCTCTACAAGCAGGCCGAGCCCGGCGCCCCGATGGGCGGTCTTCTCGCCCGCAACCAGCCGTAGAACACCCGGAAGCCGGGCCAAGACTTCCATCGCTCCGGACGGCAAAGCGGCGGGCTGTGTTCAGCCCGCCGCTTTCGTTTGCGCCGACACCGAGATGCCGCGACGGTTGCCGCCCGAACGATCGGATCTCGCACCCGATCCACAGAACCAACCGGCGTTTCGTGACCGAGGAGGAGCCGTGGACACGCGCCTCCGCGATTCCGTGCGCTATGTCGTCCCCATGCCGATCGTGATCCGCCGCCTCGCCGCTTCTCTCGCCTGCCTGCTTTTGGCCGTCGATCCGGCCTTCGCCCAGGCCGATCCGACGCCCGGCAATCTCGGCACCGCGCCGATCCAGGCGGAGGATGCCCGCGTCCTGCCGGTCCTGGCCAGCCATGGCATGGTGTCGTCGCAGGAGGCGCATGCCACGCGGATTGGCGTCGACATCCTCAAGCGCGGCGGCAACGCGGTCGATGCGGCGGTGGCGGTGGGCTTCGCGCTGGCCGTGACCCTGCCGCGGGCGGGCAATCTCGGCGGCGGCGGCTTCATGCTGGTGCATCTGGCCGAGCGCAACGAGACGGTCGCGATCGACTTTCGCGAGACCGCGCCGGCGGCGGCCACCGAGGGCATGTTCCTGAAGGCCGACGGGCAGCCCGACAAGGCCGCCTCGACCCGTACCGGCAAGGCGGTGGGCGTGCCGGGCACCGTGCGCGGCTTCGCCGAGGCGCACAGCCGCTACGGCTCCGGCAAGTTCAGCCTCGCCGACCTGATCGCGCCGGCGGAAAAACTGGCGCGCGAGGGCATCCCCGTCGAATCCGGCCTCGCCGATTCCCTGCCCCGCGCCTCGGGCCTGCTCGGGCAATGGCCGTCGAGCCGCGCGATCTTCTTCGAGGGAGATCAGGTCCTGAAGCGCGGGGCCAACCTCGTGCAGGGTGATCTGGCGGGAACGCTCCGCGCCATTTCGGAGCACGGTGCCGACGCCTTCTACACCGGCGGCATCGCGGAGAAGATCGCGGCGGCCGTTCAAGGCGCAGGCGGGATCATGACGACGGCGGATCTCGCCGCCTACCGGCCGGAACTGCGACGGCCCGTGCGCGGGACCTATCGCGGATACGACATCGTCTCGATGCCGCCGCCGAGTTCCGGCGGCGTCCACCTCATCGAGATCCTCAATATCCTGGAGGGCTACGACCTCGCCGGGATGGGCGCCGGCAGCGCGGGGGCGATCCATACGCTCGCGGAGGCGATGAAGCCGGCCTATGCCGACCGCGCCTCCTGGCTCGGAGACCCGGCACGCACCAGAGTTCCGGTCGCCGGGCTGATCGCAAAATCCTATGCCGAAACGCTGCGCCGGCAGCTCGACCCGAGCCGTGCCAGGCCCGCGGCCGAGGTGAGGGCCGGCAACCCGCTGCCCTTCGAGCCCGACCAGACCACGCATTTCTCGGTTGTCGACGCCGCCGGCAACGCCGTCGCGAACACCTACACGCTGAACTTCTCCTACGGGATCGGCCTCGTCGCCGAGGGCACCGGCGTGCTGCTCAACAACGAGATGGACGATTTTTCGGCCAAGACCGGCGCATTGAACGCCTATGGGCTCGTCGGCGGCGAAGCGAATGCCGTGGCGCCGGGGGCGCGCCCGCTTTCCTCGATGACGCCGACCCTGGTGTTTCGCGGCGGCCGGCTGTTTCTGGTGACGGGAAGTCCCGGCGGCAGCCGCATCATCACCACAGTACTGCAGGTGATCGTCAACGTGCTCGACTTCCGCATGAATCTGGCCGAGGCCGTCGCCGCCCCGCGCGTCCACCACCAGTGGCAGCCGGACGTGCTGATGGTCGAGCAGGGCGTCTCGCCCGACACCGTCGGGCTGCTGAAGCAGCAGGGGTACGCGGTGAAGGTCGGCGCGCCGTCCGGCTCGGCGAATTCCGTGATGTTCGACGAAGGCCTGCTCGCCGGAGCCTCGGACCAGCGCCAGCGGGGGACGCTGGCCGAAGGATACTGAGCTACGCCGCCAGCGCCCGTTTCACCGTCGAGCGCAGGTCCGCCAGCGAGAACGGCTTGGTCAACACGTCGAGCACGATCGCATCGAGGCCGCGGGCGCGCTCGCGCTGGTCGGCGAAGCCCGTCATCAGCAGGATGGTCAGGTCCGGGTAGTCGCGCTTGGCCGCGAGCGCCAGCGCGATGCCGTCCATCAGCGGCATGCGGATGTCGGTGAGCATCAGGTCGAAATCGCCGGAGGCCTCCGACAGGCGATCGAGCCCGTCGCTGCCGTCGATCGCGGTGACCACGGCATGGCCGTCGAGCTCGAGCCCGCGCTTGAGGAAACCGCGGATGGTGTCCTCGTCATCGACGAGGAGAATGCGCGCCATGTGATCGTGATCAAGTCGTGAGGGAGATACCGGCCGGTATCGCGGGAATCAGGCGCGGACGCGGCGGCCCTGTCAAGTGTCTGCAGCCGATGAGAATTACGGCGTGGGACAGAGCGTCGCGATCCGCCGCGGCGGCAACGCCCGGAAACCGCGGCCGTTCCGGTCGACCGCCGGGCTCAGGCCCCGCCGAAAAGGTCCGGATCGGTACTGTCGTAATCGACGAGTCCGACGAAGGGCAGCTGGCGAAAGGCGTGTGCCGCATCCATGCCGTAGCCGACCACGAAGACGTCGGGGCAGGTGAACCCGACGAAATCCGCATCGATCGTCACCGCGCGCTTGCCGGGCTTTTCGAGCAGGACCGCGGTCAGCACCCGCTTGGCGCCCCGCGCCATCAGCAGGTCCTTGGCGAAGACGACGGTGCGGCCGGATTCCAGGATGTCGTCCACGAGCAGAACGTCGCGCCCCCTGACTTCGCTCTGCACATCGCGAAGGATCTCGACTTGGCCGGAGGAGACCGTGGCGGTGCGGTAGCTCGACAGGTGCACGAACTCGACCTGGGGCGACAATCCGACCCGGTGCAGCGCCCGCAGCAGGTCGGCGGCGAACATGAAGCTGCCCTTGAGCACCGCCACCACGAGCAGGTTCTCGGGCTTGGCCGCGAGGATCGAGGCCGCGAGTTCCTCGTTGCGCCGCGCGATCGCGGCTTCGTCGAACAGGACGCGAACGCGTCGGGAAGCAGAGGTCATGCACGCCTCGTTGTCATGACCGCCTCAATAGCACGCGCACTCGCCTGTGCCAGAGGGTTCAGTGACGACCGTGCTGCGTATCGGCGGCAGGAGGATGCGCGTCGGGCTCCGCGTGGCCTGCAGGAGGCTTGGGATCCGATGCCGCAATGTCCGTGAAGCGCACCAGGACCTGACTGCCCTGGGGCGGCGGCGCCGAGAGGCTTGCACGGAACCGGGCCGTCTCGCCGGGTTCCAGCGCAACCCGCGAGGGCGGCACCGTCCAGCGGTAGAGCGACTGGCCGTGGGCGTCGCGCAGTTCGACCTCCAGCGGCGCGACCGCCACACGGTCGCGCGCGACGCCGACGAGGTCGCCCTCGACGACGAGCTGCGCCGGGTTCGTGCCCTCGGCCGGATTACGGAATGCGACGATGTCACGGAAATCGACACCGCGCAGGTTCACCGGAAGCCCGACGGCCGAGAACAGGCCGGCGCTCTGCGGCATCGCCCGGACCACCGTGGCCCGGCCGAGCAGGGCCAGAGGCAGGATCGCGAACACGGCGAGCCCGGCGGCGATGGCCGGCGACGGACGCGGGAGGGCAAATCGTTGGGGGGAAGGCTTGGCCTTCGCCTTGCGGGGCGGCGGCACGGGCTGGTCGATGACGGGTGCGGGAGCGTCGACGGTCTCGCGCGGCTCGTCGAGTCCGGCGGATTCCCAGCCATCGATCGCGTCGGCATCGCCATCCGCCTGCCCGCTTTCCGGCGCGACGAACCAGGTCTCGCTGCAGGCGGCGCAACGCACGGAGCGACCCTCGGCCCCGACGAGGACACCCTCGATCTCGTACTCGCTGGCGCAGGCCGGGCAGGCGATCAGCATGGCAAATCGGTTCGGCCCTTCCGGCGGCGGGTTGCCGCGCGCGGAAAAAGGACCGAAACGGTTGTGGCTCGAACAGGGTTAACCGGCCGTGAAACGGAGACGAATCCGGCTTGGCCGATCCGATCTCTGCGAACGATCCACGCGATGGAGCGGACCTTGGCAGGCGGGGTGCAAGGTACAGTGACCGTGGCTGGGACGAAGACGGGAAGCCTGCTGTCCGGCGCCGAGGGGCCGGCGGTCCGCTTCGAGAGCGTCGGCATGCGCTACGGCCTTGGGGCCGAGGTGCTGTCCGATGTCAGCTTCGAGATCGCGCCGCGCTCGTTCCAGTTCCTCACCGGCCCCTCGGGCGCCGGCAAGACCACGCTGCTGCGCCTGATCCTGCTTTCGGTGCGGCCGACGCGGGGCCTCGTCTCGGTGTTCGGCGAGGAGGTCAGCGGCATCTCCAGCGATGCGCTCACGGGTCTGCGCCGCCGCATGGGCGTGGTCTTTCAGGACTTTCGCCTGCTCGACCACCTCACCACCTACGAAAACGTGGCGCTGCCGCTGCGCGTCCAGGGCCGCTCCGAGACCAACTACCGAGCCGAGGTCGTGGAACTGCTGCGCTGGGTGGGGCTCGGCGAGCGCATGCACGTGCTGCCGCCGCTGCTGTCCGGCGGCGAGAAGCAGCGTGCTGCGATCGCCCGCGCCCTGATCGCCCGGCCGGACCTGCTGCTCGCCGACGAGCCCACCGGCAACGTCGACCCGACCCTGGCGCGACGGCTGCTCCGGCTGTTCATGGAGTTGAACAAGCTCGGGACCTCGGTGCTGATCGCCACCCACGATTTCGGGCTGATGGACCTGATCGACGCGCGCCGCCTGGTTCTGGGCAACGGCCGGCTTCGGATCGAAGAGTGATGGCCGACACCCGAGCGCCGTCGCGCCCCGCCACCGCTCCGCCGCCCCCGGAGGATGCGGAACCGCCGCTGCCGCCGACCCTGCGCCGCAACGCGCCGCTGGTGCCGACGGATTCCGCCGCGAGCCGGGCGCTCGCCGCCGTGATCGCGATTCTCACCTTCCTTGCCGCGCTCTGCGCAGGCGCCGCCGAGATCGTCGCGTCGAGCGCCGGCCAATGGCAGGGTGCGGTGGCCCAGGAGGTCACCGTGCAGGTCCGCCCTGGCCCCGGCCGCAACATCGATGCGGACGTGTCGCGCGCCGAAGGGATTGCCAAGGCCGCGCCGGGGATCGCGGAGGCGCGGGTCTTCACCAAGGCGGAATCCGAGCGCCTGCTCGAGCCCTGGCTCGGCAGCGGCCTCGACCTCTCGGACCTGCCGGTGCCGCGGCTCATCACCTTGAAGCTCGCCTCGGACGCGACGCCCGACCTGAAGGCACTGCGCGCGAACCTGACCGAGGCGTTGCCCGGCGTGGCGAGCCTGGACGACCATGCGCTCTGGCTGCAGCGGCTCTCCACCATGGCCAACACCTTCGTCGGCATCGGCGTCGGCATCGTCGCCCTGGTGCTCGCCGCCACCGGCCTCGCCGTGGTCTTCGCCACCCGCGGCGCCATGGCCGGCAACAAGGAGGTGGTCGAGGTGCTCCACTTCGTCGGCGCCAACGACGACTACATCGCCCGCGCCTTCCAGAGCCGCTTCTTCCGCCTGGGCCTGCGCGGCGGCGCCATCGGCGCAGGCGCAGCGCTGCTCGCCTTCGCACTGGCGGGTGTGCTGGCGCGGGTCTCGCGCTCGGGGCCGGCCGGCGACGAGATCGAGGCCCTGTTCGGCACCTTCCAGGTCAGTTGGCGCGGCTATGTCATCATCGTCGTCATCGGCGTGATCGCCTCGCTCGTCACGGGCGTCGTCTCGCGCATCACCGTGCGCCGCTTCCTCGACTGACGCGACGGCTCGAATCCGGTTTCGCGAGTCCGCACCGGCACTTGCGAATTCGCGCGCCGATCGCGTTAACCATTCGTAAACCCGTGGGGGAGGAAAATCCCGCCTCTCCAGAGCCGCAATCGCGGCTACGTTCGGGAGGATGACCCTGCGCACGATCCCCAGGACGCGCCACATCAGCATCGGCAGCCCGATGGCAGCCTTGGAGGCCGTAGGTTGGGCATGGCAGAATGCCATCGTTCACGATCGCACCCTTCCGGCGCATGACAGCAACCGAGACATGCAGGCTCCCAGCGTTCGTCAACGCCCGTCCCGCCTGCGCTTCGCCGTGCGGGGCCTCGTAGGCGCTGCCGCACTCGGCGCGTTGGTGCTGCTCGGCGGATTCCTGGCCTTCGTGTCGACGATCGAACGGATGGAGCGGCGGCCGAGCGGCCGAGCCGACGGCATCGTCGCCCTGACCGGCGGCGCGCAACGCGTCGGCGACGCGATCGAATTGCTGGCGGGCGGCTACGGGCGGCGCCTGCTCATCTCCGGCGTCAACGAGCGGACCAGCCGCGAGGAAATCGTCCGGCTGAACCCGAGTCAGGGCCGCTGGATCGATTGCTGCGTCGACCTCGACTACCGGGCGCGCAACACCATCGGCAACGCCATCGAGACGCGGCGGTGGATGCGCCGCAACCACTTCGAGACGATCGCGGTGGTGACCTCGAACTACCACATGCCACGCACGCTGGTGGAGATCGAGCACGCGCTGGCCGAGGGCGAGTCGGTCGTGGCCTATCCGGTCGTCACCGACGGGTTCGAGATCGGCCGCTGGTGGCAGGACCCCGCCGTCGCCCGACTCGTCGGAGCCGAATACGTCAAGTTCCTCGCCGCATGGTTGCGCACCCGCATCGAGTGCGACCCGGAACGATCCCATTTCGCGGTGCTGATCGGGCGCGGCAAGCCCTCGAAGGCGCCGGTCCGGATGGTGGCCGAGCCCCACCTGCACGCGGCGAACTGATTTTTTGATTCTCGACGGCAGCAGTCCGGTGTGAAGGCTGCCCCTCGCTTCTGCGAGCCGCGGCCCGTTTCAGAAACCCTTGCAGCGGCTGCGCACGAGGCCGCCGAACTCGGTCTCCGAACCCTGGACCTGGGCAAGCTTCTCCTTGCGTTCTGGTCCCGACAGGCAACGGCCATAGACGCCGGAGATGCGCCGCATCGTGTCGACGTGCCGCCGCCAGACGCGGCATTGGCTGGCCTGATCGTCCCCGGCGCCTTCGAGCTGATCGAGCGCCTGGCGCTGCATGGAATTCGCGATGAGCACGTCGCGGGCGCACAACGCGTCGCCCTGTGCCCAAGCCTCGGATGCCGTGCCTGCGGCCAGCGCAATCACCGCAAAACCTGCGGCGCGGTATCTGATTCGTCCTACCAAGAATGCCCCCACCCCGTCGCTCACGCCGCCTGCGAGGCGGACCGGTTGGTCAGCAGCGCATAGAGTGCGTTGCCGTCGCGGGCGTTGCGGATCCGATCGAGGATTCCCGGCTCGCGCAGGATGCGCGCCACCTGGGCGAGCGCCTTCAGATGGTCCGCGCCGGCATTCTCCGGTGCGAGCAGGAGAAACACGACATCGACGCCCTGACCGTCGAGCGCCTCGAATTCCGTAGGCTTGTCCAGCCGAGCCACCATGCCGAACAACCGGTCGAGATGGGCGAGCTTGCCATGCGGGATCGCCACGCCGTCGCCGATCCCGGTCGAACCGAGCCGCTCGCGCTGAAGCAACGTCTCGAAGATCTCGCGCTCGTCGAGACCCGGCAGCTGACGGGCGGCCTGCGCGGCGAGTTCCTGAAGGATCTGCTTCTTGGCCCGTGCCTTCAGACTCGGGATCACCGAATCCGGGCTCAGGAATTCCAGAACTGCCATGAAGGACCGTTGTCCCATCGACGAAACCCGAGAACCGGAACCCCGATCTCGGGCGGCGAGGCCGGCACCGAATGTGCCGGACCCCGATCTTCAACCGGCCGCCTCACGGCGGCGTTCCTTGGCGAGCGCGGAGACGTCGCTCCGATCAGGCCCGGTCCGGGGGATCGACCCAGCCGATCGCGCCGTCGCCTCGCCGGTATACGACGTTGATGCGGCCGGTGCCAGCGTGAACGAAGACGACGACGGGCGCGCCGGTCAGGTCGAGGGCGGTCACGGCCTCGCTGACGGACTGGCGCCGCAGCGTCTTCGTGCTCTCGGCGACGACGGGCGGATGCGCCTCCTCCTCCGAGGGGAGCTCGTCCTGGTCCTCGTCCGGCGGCGCGGCGATGACGGCGTAGGCCGCCTCGATATCGGCCGGGCTGCGGCCGCCGTTGTGGTTCGCCGCACCGTGGTCCTTGAGGCGGTGCTTGTAGCGACGCAGGCGCTTCTCGAGCTTGTCGGCGGTCTGCTCGAAGCTCGCGTAGGGATCGTGGGCGCCGCCGGAAGCTTCCAGCGTCAGTCCGGAAACGAGATGCAGGACGCAGTCGGTGCGATAGCCGGTGCCGTCGCGTCGCAGCGTGACGTGGCCGGTGCAGGAACCACTCATGTGGCTGTCGAGGTACTTCGAGAGCGTGGCGGCCATTCGGTCGTCGACCCGGCCACGCAACGCCTCGCCGAGGTCGACGCCGTGACCCGTAACCCGCAGACCCGCCATGAACGTCTCCGATCGACCTGAAGACGATCAGAGTTAGGAAGCGGGGGAGCGCGAGTCAACGCGATGGGAAGCCGGCGTAGAAGGCCGGCGCGCCGGCTCCCTCAATGTGCCGGATGCGCGGCGACTTGCGCGGAGCGCTCGCGGCGGCGCTCGATCGACGACGGAATCCGCAACGATTCGCGGTACTTCGCCACCGTGCGCCGGGCGATCTCGATGCCCTCGCCGTGCAGGCGCTGAACCAGGGCGTCGTCGGAGAGCACGTCGGCGGCCTCGGCGTCGACGAGCTGCTTGATGCGGTGGCGGACGGCCTCGGAGGAATGCGAGGCGGCGCCGGCCGCACCGGGGATCGCGGCGGTGAAGAAGTACTTCATCTCCAGCGTGCCGCGGCTGGTGCCGATCGACTTGTTCGAGGTCACCCGCGAGACCGTCGACTCGTGCATGCCGATCGCCTCGGCCACCGTCTTGAGGTTGAGCGGGCGCAGATGCGCGACGCCATGCACGAAGAACGCGTCCTGCTGGCGCACGATCTCGGTGGCGACCTTGAGGATGGTGCGCGCCCGCTGCTCCAGCGAGCGGGTCAGCCAGTTCGCGGTCTGCAGGCATTCCGACAGGAAAGACTTGTCGGTGTCGGCGACCGCCCCCCTCGAGACGCGGGCATAATAGGTCTGGTTGACCAACACGCGCGGCAGGGTCTCCGAGTTCAGCTCGATCAGCCAGGACCCGTCCGGTGCGGCGCGCACGAACACGTCCGGGATCAGCACCTCGACGGCATGGGCACCGAAGGCGCGGCCGGGCTTCGGATCGAGCCGGCGGATCTCCGAGAGCATCTCGACGAGATCCTCGTCGTCGACGCCGCAGAGCCGGCGCAGCGCCGGAAAATCGCGCTTGGCCACGAGGTCGAGGCGCGAGACCAGGGCCTGCATCGCCGGATCGAACCGGTTCTGCTCGCGCAGCTGGATCGCGAGGCATTCGGCGAGATCGCGGGCGGCGACGCCCGGCGGATCGAAGGTCTGGACGAGCTTGAGCACCCGCGCCACGCGGTCGAGGCTCGCCCCGAGGCGCTCGGCGACGAGGTCGAGCGACTCGCGAAAGTAGCCAGCCTCGTCGACGGCATCGATCAGGAAGCCGCCGATCAGCCGGTCCTGCGGGTCGCGGGTGGCGAGGTCGAGCTGGGAGACGAGGTGCTCCCGCAGACTGATCTCGGCGGTGAGGCTCGCCTCGAAATCGGGAAGCTCGCCGTCGAAGCTGCCGCCGGTGCTGCCATAGGGCGCGGGCGTCAGCGAGAGCGAGTCGCCGGCACCCGTCTCGCGCGGCATCGGATTCTCGTCGGCGAAGACGTTGTCGAGGCGCGTGTCGAGGACGCCCTCGATCTCGCTGCAGCTCTGGTTCAGATCGTTGGCCAGCCACGATTCGGTCTCGCCCGGCTCCGTCGGCTCGCGATCGTAGGCGACATCCGCCTCGGCCACGGGCTCCGGCTGGTCGTGCGCCGAGGCCGGCTCGCCTTCGATGCGCTCCAGCAGCGGATTGCGCTCCAGTTCGGCATCGACATAGGCTGCGAGATCGAGTTGCGAGAGCTGAAGCAGCTTGATCGCCTGCAGGAGCTGCGGCGTCATCACCAGGGCCTGACCCTGACGCATCTCAAGCCGTTGCAGCAGACTCATCGCGAGGCCCGATTCTCCGTTGCGGAACGAACGAGATCCGGCGGCGAGCGAGCCGGATCAGCTGTCGGCACAATTCTTGCTTCTTCTAACTCTTTCAGGCTTAGACCCAACGGCACCGCACGTCAAAGCGTGATTGGGCCGTGGGACCGTTAATGCCGCGCATGGCGGCAGCACAGCCACAGGGACATCGTTGGCGCGACATGCGTCTGCAGCCGAGAACTTCGCTGCAATCCCTCAAGAAAGACTTTTTTGGCCGCAGCCGGCTCGCCGGGAAGTCCGGGATTCTCGCCTGCGTGGTTGAGTAAGCCTTATGGTGCCGAGATCTAAAGGCGAAAATCTTCGCCGAGATACAACCGGCGCGCATCCGGGTTCGCCACGATCTGCTCGGGCGTGCCCTCAGTGAGGATCCGGCCGGAATGAGCGATGTAGGCGCGGTCGATCAGGCCGAGGGTTTCGCGGACGTTGTGGTCGGTGATGAGCACGCCGATGCCGCGGCGCTTCAGATGCCCGACGAGGTCCTGGATGTCGCCCACCGCGATCGGGTCGATGCCGGCGAAGGGCTCGTCGAGCAGGATGAAGGTCGGCGAGGAGGCGAGCGCGCGGGCGATCTCGCAGCGCCGCCGCTCGCCGCCGGACAGCGCGATCGAGGGCGATTTGCGCAAACGCGCGATGTCGAACTCTTCCAGCAGCGAATCGAGCTTGCGGGCGCGTTCCTTGCGGTTCGGCTCGGCGACTTCGAGCACGGCGCGGATGTTGTCCTCCACCGTCAGCCCACGGAAGATCGAGGCCTCCTGCGGCAGGTAGCCGATGCCGAGGCGCGCGCGCTGGTACATCGGCAGGTGGGTGATCTCCATGCCGTCGAGGCTGATCGTGCCGCGATCGGCCGGCACCAGTCCGGTGATCATGTAGAAGATCGTGGTCTTGCCGGCACCGTTCGGCCCGAGCAGGCCGACGGCTTCGCCGTTGCGCACCGTCAGCCCGGCCTCGTGGACCACGGTGCGGGCGCCGTAACTCTTGCGGAGGCCGCGCACGTGCAGAATACCGGGACCGCCGCCGGCTTCGCCGACCGGCTCGGCCTCAGCGGCGGCTTCGGGTGCCGGCTTCGGC
>NZ_VRVE01000077.1:0-21068 GCF_008040035.1 Methylobacterium sp. WL9 | reverse complement strand
TCGCCGCGCCGATGGGCGCCGCGGCGGCCCGCGGCCCGCGCGGCTTCAACCGCCTCGTCCGCCCCTTGCGCGAGCCCCCCCTCGTCTCCGTCGTCATCCCGACCCGAGACCGCGCCGAACTCGTCGCCACAGTGCTCGACGGCCTGTTCGCGGCGACCGACTACCCCCGCCTCGACGTGATCGTCGTCGACAACGACAGCCGCGAGCCGCAGACCGCCGCCCTGTTCGCACGCCATATTCAGGATCCCCGCTTTCGGGTCCTGCCGGTGCCGGGCGCCTTCAATTTTTCGGACCTCTGTAACCGAGGCGCCGAGGCGGCGCGCGGCGATATGCTGCTCTTCCTCAACAATGACATCGAGGTGATCGAGCGGGGCTGGCTGACGGAACTGGTCTCGATCGCCCTGGATGAGAGCATCGGCGCGGTCGGCGCCAAGCTGCTCTATCCGGACGGCACCCTGCAGCACGGGGGCATCGTCCTCGGCATCGGCGGCGTCGCCGGCCACAGCCATCTCGGGCTGCCGGCGGAGGACCCCGGCTATTTCGAGCGTATGGTGCTGTCGCAGGAAGTCTCGGCCGTCACCGGCGCCTGCCTCGCCATGCGCCGGTCGGTGTTTTCCGAAGTGGGCGGTTTCGATGCGAAGCACCTGAAGGTCGCCTTCAACGATGTCGACCTCTGCCTGCGGGTGCGCGAGGCCGGTTATCGCATCGTCTGGACGCCGCATGCGCGGCTGATCCACCACGAATCGAAGAGCCGCGGATCCGAGGACAGCCCGGAGAAGCGCGCGCGCTTCGAGTCGGAATGTCGGGTGATGCGCGAGCGCTGGGAGCCGCTTCTGCGCGCCGACCCCTACTACAATCCGAACCTGTCCCGCGTCGCCGCGCATTTCCGGCTCTGATGCCCGGCACCGCGTCAGGTCGTCGTCGGCGCTTTGCCAGACGGACGATCTTCGCTAGAGGTTGCGCCGCAACACGGAGCCGGTTCCTCGGCTCCGGCGTCGGGGAGTCCGCCACTTGCGCATAGCGATGATCGGCTCGGGCTATGTCGGCCTGGTCTCCGGGGCGTGCTTCGCCGATTTCGGCCACGACGTGATCTGCGTCGATAAGGACCCGGCGAAGATCGAGGCGCTGCAGGCCGGCCGCATCCCGATCTTCGAGCCGGGTCTCGACGCCTTGGTCGGCGACAACGTCCGGCAGGGGCGGCTGTCCTTCGCCACGGAACTGGCGCCGGCGGTGGCGGGGGCCGACGCGGTCTTCATCGCGGTGGGCACGCCCTCGCGGCGCGGCGACGGCTTCGCCGACCTCTCCTACGTCTACGCCGCGGCCCGCGAGATCGCCGGCGCGATTGCGGGCTACACCGTGGTCGTCACCAAATCGACTGTGCCGGTGGGTACCGGCGACGAGGTCGAGCGTATTGTCCGCGAGGCGGCGCCGGACGCGGATTTCGCCGTGGTCTCGAACCCGGAATTCCTGCGCGAGGGCGCGGCGATCGACGACTTCAAGCGGCCCGACCGTATCGTCATCGGCACCGAGGACGCCCGCGCGGTGGCCGTGATGAACGAGGTCTACCGCCCGCTCTACCTCAACGCCGCGCCGATCCTGGTCACCGGACGGCGGACCGCCGAGCTGACGAAATACGCGGCCAACGCCTTCCTGGCCACCAAGATCACCTTCATCAACGAGATCGCCGATCTCTGCGAGCAGGTCGGCGCCAACGTGCAGGAGGTCGCCCGCGGCATCGGCCTCGACAACCGCATCGGCAAGAAATTCCTCCATGCCGGCCCCGGCTACGGCGGCTCCTGCTTCCCGAAGGACACGCTGGCACTGGTGAAGACCGCGCAGGACCACGGCGCGCCGATGCGGATCGTCGAGACGGTGGTGGCGGTCAACGACCAGAGGAAGCGTGCCATGGCCCGCAAGGTGATCATGGCCTGCGGCGGCTCGGTGCGCGGCAAGACGATCGCTCTGCTCGGCCTCACCTTCAAGCCGAACACCGACGACATGCGCGACGCGCCCTCGCTCTCGATCGTGGCCGGGCTTCAGGATGCCGGCGCGCGGGTACGGGCCTACGATCCCGAGGGCATGGATCAGGCCCGGCCGCTCCTGAACGACGTCACCTACGCACAGGATGCCTATGATTGCGCCGAGGGCGCCGACGCCCTGGTGATCGTCACCGAATGGAACGCCTTCCGCGCGCTCGATTTCGCGCGGTTGCGCAAGGTGATGTCCGAGCCCGTGATGGTCGATCTGCGCAACGTCTACAGTCGCAGCGTCGGCGAACGGCATGGCTTTCGCTACACGAGCATCGGTACGGCGTGATCGATCCGAGCCGGCAAGCGATCGAACGACGTCTCAGGCTGCGCGGCACCCCTCCGGCGGCGCGGCACGGCCCAGGGTCCGATTTACATCGATCGCCTATGTTTGCATCATCTTCTAATTGCCGTAATCGTCTATGGCGTTCTGCGGCAATACTGGCGGTCGTGAGATCGAATGCGGTGCGATTGGATCGTTTGCAAATCCTAATCTGATGAGTGACGGCCACACGGCGGGGTAATCGCTACCCGAGGCCTGCCTTCCGCCGCTGCCTGCAGTGACGACCACATCGATGCCATACTAAGGGTCGATGGAACGCCGACGAACAGGCTTCCATCCCTCCGCCTGGCGTACCCCTTCACGAGCGCGTGCGAATCGAACGTGACCAAGCGAACTGACATCGCGATCATCGGTCGTGCCTGCCGCCTGCCCGGCGCTTCGAGCGTCGACGGCCTCTGGCAGCTTCTCAGCGAGGGCCGCTGTGCCGTCTCCACGATCCCGGCGGACCGCTGGCCGCTCGAGCGCTTCGGCCATCCGCGTGCGCAGGAGCGGGGCAAGAGCTACACCTGGGCCGCGGGCGTCGTCGACGACGTCTGGTCGTTCGACCCCGGCGTGTTCGGCGTCTCGCCGCGCGAGGCCGAGCAGATGGACCCGCAGCAGCGGATCCTGCTCGAACTCACCTGGGAAGCCCTGGAGGATGCGGGCCTGCGCCCCTCCGGCGTGGCCGGCAGCCAGATCGGCGTGTTCGTCGGCGCGTCGTCGCTCGACTACGGCAACCTGCGCATCCTCGACACCTCGTCGGGCGATGCCTACGCGGCGACCGGAAACGTCCTGTCGATCCTCTCGAACCGCATCTCCTACATCTACGACCTGAAGGGTCCGAGCTTCACCCTCGATACCGCCTGCTCATCGTCGCTCGTCGCCCTCGATACCGCGATCGTCGCCTTGAACAGCGGGCAGGTCGATACCGCGATCGTGGCCGGCGTGAACGTGCTGGCGAGTCCGTTCAATTTCGTCTCGTTCTCGAATGCCGGGATGCTCTCGCGCACCGGGCTCTGCCAGGCCTTCTCGGCCAATGCCGACGGCTACGTGCGTGCCGAGGGCGGTGTCGTGCTGGTGTTGCAGACCGCCAAGGCGGCGGCGCGTGACGGCAGCCTCGTGCGCGGCGTCATCGCCGCGAGCGGCGTGAATTCGGACGGCCGCACCTCCGGCATCTCGCTGCCGTCGAGCACGGCCCAGGGCGCGCTGCTGGAACAGGTCTATCGCGATGCCGGGATCGCACTCGATTCCATCGCCTTCGTCGAAGCGCACGGGACCGGCACGCCGGTGGGCGACCCGATCGAGGCCAACGCGATCGGGTCGAAGCTCGGGAAGGGTCGCAAGAGCCCGCTTCCGATCGGCTCGATCAAGACCAATATCGGCCATACCGAGCCGGTCTCCGGCCTCGCCGGCCTCCTCAAGGCAAGTCTCGCCCTCGAACACGATCTGATGCCGCCTTCGCTGCACGCGGCCGAACTCAACCCGGAGATTCCGTTCGAGGCGCTGAACCTCTCGGTGAACCGCACGCCGCTCAAGCTGGTGCGTGGCAAGGCGGAGCGCTTCGCCGGCGTGAATTCCTTTGGGTTCGGCGGCACCAACGCCCACGTCGTCATCACCGACCCCGCGCCCGCCGCAGCGCCGGCCGCCGGCGCTCATAAGCCGGAGGTGCTGCTGCTCTCGGCCCAGAGCCGGGCAGCGCTCAACGAACTCGCCCTCGACTATGCCGACCGGCTGGAAACCGCCGATCCGTCCGAGGCCGGCCGCATTGCCGCTGCCGCCGCCCATCGCCGCGAGCGCCTCCCCGCCCGCCTCGCCGTGCCGCTCAACGCCAAGGCCGACGCCGTCCAGGCGCTACGGGCCGTCGCCGAGGGCGAGGATACGGATGCCGCCCTCGTCGGCATGGCCGCCGAGCGTTCGGCCGAGACGGCCTTCGTCTATTCCGGCAACGGCAGCCAATGGGGCGGCATGGGCCGTGAGGCCTACGATGAGAACCCGATCTTCGCAGAGACCTTCGACCGGGTCGACGCCCTGTTCACGCCGCTTGCCGGCTGGTCGCTGAAGGAGGCGATGTTCGCCGAGGATATCGAGGAGCGGCTCGGTCTCACGCGGATCTCGCAGCCCCTGATCTTCGCGATCCAGGCGGCGTCCACGGCAGCGCTCAAGGCGCAGGGCCTCACGCCCTCCTACGTCCTCGGCCACAGCGTCGGCGAGATCGGCGCGGCCCACGCCGCCGGCATCCTCAGCCTGGATCAGGCGGTGAAGGTGATCTTCCACCGCAGCCACCACCAGGAGACGACCCGCGGCCTCGGCTCGATGGCCGTGCTGCTCGGCCCTGTCGAGGAGATGGAGGCGTTCCTCGCGGATTACCCGACCCTCGACATCGCCGCCTACAACAGCCCGAAGGCCATCACCGTCGCCGGGCCTGTCGAGACGATCGAGGCGGCGATGAAGGCACTTGCGCGCAAGCGCCGGCGCGGCCGCAAGCTCGACCTCGACTACCCCTTCCACGGCCGGCTCATGGACCCGACCGAGAAGCCGCTGCTGCGCGACCTCGCGGGCCTCGAAGCCTCGGCCGGCCATACGACGATGATCTCCACCGTCACCGGCGGCATCGAGCCGGGCTCGGCCTATGGTGCCGGCTACTGGTGGCGCAACATCCGCGAGCCGGTGCAGTTCTGCGACGCCCTCCAGGAGGCGGCGCGCCGGGGCGCGCGCGTCTTCGTCGAGGTCGGTCCGCGCGCGACCCTGCTCTCGCATGCCGGCGACGCCATCGAGCCGCTCGGCATCGAGATTGCCACCGTCGGCGTGATGCACCGCAAGCAAGCGGGCGGCGATCCGATCGCCAAGGCGCTTGCCGCAGCCCTCGTCGCGGGGGCGGCTGTCGACGAGACCAAGGTCTTTGGGGCCAATCCGGCCGGCGCCGTCTCGCTGCCGTCCTATCCCTGGCAGCGCCGCAGCTTCCGCCTGCCGGAGACGATCGAGGGCTTCGGCCCGATGACGTCGAGCCATTATCATCCGCTCGTCGGCGTCCGCCTCGCGGCGGACGGCCTCGAATGGCGTGCTGCCCTCGATGCCAAGATGGTGCCCGAACTCGACGACCACCGCATCGAGGATCAGGTCATCCTGCCCGGCGCGGCCTTCGTCGAGATGGCGCTGCAGATCGCTCGTGAAACGCATCGCTCCGAGAGCGTGGTGCTCGCCGACCTGGAAATCCAGGCGCCGATGGTGTTCGCCGACGACGCGCTGCGTGAAGTCTCGGTGCGGATCGCCGGCAGCGGCAACATCGTCCAGATCCTGAGCCGCCCGCGCCTGACGCAGGCGCCGTGGCAGCTCCACGTCTCGGCCAAGATCGTCGACGGGACCTATGCGCCTGCGGGACGGCTCGACATCGAGATGCCGGCCGGCCATGCGGTGGCGGGGGAGGATCTCTATCGCCGTGCGGCTGCCTCCGGCCTCGGCTTCGGCCCGAGCTTCCGGCAAGTCGCCCTGGCGGCCCGCATCGACGACACCACGATCGTTTCCGAGCTGAAACCGGCCGAGGCGGATGCGCGCTACGGCCTCTCGCCCGCGCGCCTCGATTCCTGCTTCCATGGTCTGATCCTGCTCTTCGCCGAGTTGCTCGGCGCGGATTCGACCAAGGCCTACGTGCCGGTCCGCTTCGGCGAGATCCGCCTGAACCGTCCGGGTGCGGTGATCCACCGCGCGATGATTCGCGTGCGCCGTTGCAACGAGCGCAGCATCCTGGCCGATTTTACCCTTACGGACGCCGACGGAGAGATCATCGCGACGATCCGCGAGGGCCGCTTCCAGGCGCTACGCGTCAAGGGCGGCAGCGAGCTGTCGGCCTACGCCATCGCGCAGACCACCGAACTCGCCACCGAGCCCACCGCGATCCCGCTGGAGCGCCAGCCGAACATCGCCGAGACCGTCAGGCCGGGCGCTGCCAAGGCCATTCTGTCGGACGAGGAGCCGCTTGGACCGGGTCACCTCCTCCTCGAAGGCTGGGCAACGGCGGTGGCCTACCGCCTCGCGAACGGGCTCTCGCGTGGCGGCCGGGTCGAGCTGACGAAGCTGCCCGAAGGCCTGCGCCCTTGGGCGCTCAATGCCCTTTACGCCCTGGAGAGCAGCGGGCTCGCCACGCATGACGGCCGGGTCTGGAAGGTGCGGGGCGACGTGACCCTGCCGCGTCCCGAAGAAATCATGCGTTGGATCGCGGCAGACCATCCCGAACTCTCCGCCGAGCTGGTTCTGATCGCCGACGTGACGGCCCTCGTCGCACGTCTCCTCGACGGCACGTTGTCGAGCGCACCGAGCCTGCCGCAGGCCGCGCTCGACGCCTTCGTCATGCGCAGCGCCACGGCGCGTGCTTCGGCCGACGTCGTCGCTCGGATCGTTGCCGCGACCCGCAAGGCCCTGCCCCAGGACCGGGCCCTGCGGATCCTTCAGGTCGGCTTCGGCCCGCTGTCGAGCAAGGCCGCCGCCTTCGCCGGCTCGGTTCAGGCCCAGATCACCGTCTTCGATGCGGACCGACGGCTGGCCGAGCGTGCCCGGCTCGCCCTGCCGCGCCGGGTCTCGGTGGTCGAACTTGTAGAGGATCTCGCTCCGGCCTCCTTCGACATGATTCTGGCGAGCGACGCGTTGCATCGCGCCGACCGCGCCCTGCTCGATGCGTTGGCGAGCGCCCTCGCCACCGGCGGCGTCCTCGTCGCCGTCGAGCCCACCAACGCCCTATTTCGCGACATGGTCTTCGGCCTCGATGCCGGCTGGTTCGCGGGGACCGCCGAAATGCCGCATAGCCGGCTTGAGGACGTCGCCGGCTGGCAGCGCGTGCTCAGCGCCGCCGGGCTCGTGCGTGTCACGGCCGACCGTGCAGCGTCGGCCAACGGCAACGACCTGCTGCTGGTCGCCGAGGCGCCGGTGCGCCAGCGGGCGGCCCACGGCCAGAGCTTCGCTTTCGTCATCGGCTCCGAGGACGCGTTCGCCGCCGAGACGGCCTCCTCGCTGGCGACCCTGCTGGTGGCTGCCGGAGTCCATGTCTCCATCATCCTCGATTCCGAGCAGTCGCTGCTGGAACTGGAGCGCGAGAGCCCGGACACCGTTGTCTTCCTGGCCGGCGCCTTCACCCATGGCGGCGAGGCGGCCGAGCGCCTGCGTGACCGCTGCCTCAGCCTGAAGCGCTGCGCCGAGCATCTCGGCAGCCGCCAGACCCGCCTTTGGGTGGTCGCCCCCGGCGCGACCCGCGACCGCGGCGGCCATATCGGCGCGATCGAGGCCGGTCTCTGGGCCTTCAGCCGGTCACTCGCCAACGAGACCGCGACGCTCGACGTGCGCCGCGTCGACCTCTCGCCCGCCATGTCCTCGAAGCGCTCGGCCGAGCGCCTGCGCGACCTGATCTTGTCCGGCACGCCTGAGACCGAGATCGTCCTCGACGACGAGCGAACCAGCGTCGTGCGCTTCCATCCGGGCCTCGCGGCCCGCCGCATCGGCACCGATGCCGAGGCGGCCCCGGCCGCGCGGCTTGAGCGCAGCAATGCCGGCGGCCTCAACGAGATGGCCTGGGGACCGGCCGAGCGGGCCAAGGCCGGACCCGGCGAGATCGAGATCGCGGTCGAGGCCACCGGCCTCAACTTCCGCGATGTGCTCTGGGCGCTCTCGATGCTCCCGGAAGAAATCCTGGAGGACGGCTTCGCCGGCCCGCGCCTCGGCCTCGAAGTCGCCGGCCGCGTGGTTTCGCGGGGACCGGGCGTCACCGACTTCAACGTGGGCGATCCGGTCGTCGCCTTCGCCCAATCGGGTTTCGCCACGCATGTCGTGGTGCCGGAGGCGGTCGCCGCGCCGATGCCCTCGGGCATGGATCCGTCCGCCGCCGCGACCGTGCCGGTCGCCTTCCTCACGGCCTATTACAGCCTCGTCAGCTGCGCGCGGTTGCGCAAGGGCGAGTGGGTGCTGATCCATGGCGGTGCCGGCGGCGTCGGCCTCGCCGCGCTCCAGGTCGCCCGCTGGAAGGGCGCCCGAGTCATCGCCACCGCGGGTTCTCGCGAAAAACGGGCGCTGGTCGAGGCGCTGGGTGCCGAGCACGTGCTCGATTCCCGCTCCCTCGCCTTCGTCGACGACGTCCGCCGCATCACAGGCGACGGCGTCGACGTGGTGCTCAACTCGCTGTTCGGCGAGATGATGGAGCGCTCCCTGAACGTGCTGAAGCCGTTCGGCCGCTTCGTCGAGCTGGGCAAGCGCGACTATGTCGCCAACACCCATATCGGCCTGCGTCCGTTCCGGCGGAACCTGTCGTATTTCGGCGTCGATCTCGATCAGGTGCTGCAGCATCAAGGCGAGGACGGCGCGCGGATGTTCCGCGAGGTGATCGCGCTGTTCGCCGACGGCGGCCTGAAGCCCCTGCCCTATCAGCCCTTTACGGCAGACGAGGTCTCGGACGCCTTCCGGCTGATGCAGCAATCCGGGCATGTCGGAAAGATCGTCATCACACCGCCGAAGGCCGGCAGCGTGCCGCGCGAGCGCAAGGCGCCCTTCGCGGTGTCGAGCCACGGCGTGCACCTGATCACCGGCGGTCTCGGCGGCTTCGGCATCGAGGCGGCCCGCTGGCTGGCCGACCGCGGCGCAAAGCGGCTGCTGCTGGTCGGACGCTCTGCCAAGCCGAGCGAAGAAGGCCTGACGGCGATCGCCGAACTCGAAGCCAAGGGCGTCTCCGTCGAGGTGAAGTCGTGCGACATCACCAGCCGCAAGGCGGTCGATGCGCTGATCGCGGGCGTCGAGAAGACGGGCAAGAAACTCGCGGGCGTGATCCACGGCGCCATGGTGCTGCAGGACGGCCTGATCGCAAACCTCGAGCCCGAGGCTCTGGAGGCGGTGATCCGGCCGAAGGTCATCGGCGCGCAGGCGCTCGATGCCGCCACCCGCAACCGCCAGCTCGACTATTTCGTGCTGTTCTCCTCGGCCACCACCTTCATCGGCAATCCCGGACAGGGTGCCTATGTTGCCGCCAACGGCTTCATGGAGGGCCTCGCCCGCCAGCGCCGTCGCCTCGGCCTGCCCGGTCTCGCGGTTGCCTGGGGCGCGATCGGCGATGTCGGCGTGCTCGCCCGCAACCGTGCGGTGATGGAGACGCTGGCCGGTCGTGTCGGCGTGACGCCGATGGACGCGCGCCACAGCCTCGACCTGATGGCCGAGGCGCTGGCCGCTCAGGGACCCGCCTCGGACGAGGGGGTCGTTGCCATCGCCTCGATGCATTGGGGTAAGGCGCGCGAGCGCCTCGCGACCATGCGTTCGCCGAGCTACGGCGATCTCGGCTCCGACCAGCAGGCCGAGCCCGGAACGGTCGCCGCCATCAACATCGCGGCGCTTCTCAAGGGCGCCGACATCGACGCGGTGCGCAAGGTCGTCGCCGACGCCATCGTCGAGGACATCGCCCGCATCCTGCGGCTGCCCAAGGACGACATCAGCCGGACCCGGCAGCTCTCGGAGATCGGTCTCGATTCGCTCATGGGCGTCGAGCTCGGCGCCAGCCTGCAGGAGCGCTTCGCCCTCGATGCGCCGCCGGCCGGCATCTCGTCGGGCCTGACGGTGAACGAACTCGCCGACACCCTGATTCAGGCGGTCGCGACACCGGTCGACGAGAGCGCGGGTGCGTCCCTGGTTCTCGCCCAGAAGCATCTCGGGGACATCGACGCGAAGATGCTGGTGCCGTTCCAGGACCTCGTCGAGCAGAACACCCTGGACATCAAAGAGATCCTGCAATGACCCAGTCTGCGAAGCCGGACGACGGTCGCGCCGCGCTTGCGGGCTTCGTCACCAACCGCCTCGGACGCAGCGCCAGCCGTCCCGCCCCCGCGCCGGCGGGAAACGCGGGCGCCGACAAGGAAACCGCCCAGGATTTCGAGAAGCTGGCCGGCTACCGTGAACTGAAGCTGCAGCGCTCCGCGGCCGACCTGATCGGTCTCGCCAACCCGTTCTTCCGCGTCCACGACGCCAAGGCCGGCGCGACGACGCGGATGGAAGGCCGGACCTTCACCAACTTCTCGTCCTACGATTATCTCGGCCTGAACGGGCATCCCGCCGTCAGCGGCGCTGCCCGAAAGGCAATCGACGCGTTCGGGACCTCCGCTTCGGCGAGCCGGATCGTGGCGGGCGAGCGGCCGGGCCATCTCAAACTCGAAAAGGCGCTCGCGGCGCATTACGGCACCGAGGCCTGCGTGGTGATGGTGAGCGGGCACGCCACCAACGTCACCGCGATCGGCGCGATCCTGGAGCCGGCCGACGTAATCTTCCACGACGCGCTGATCCACAACAGCGTGGTCACCGGAGCGCAGCTCTCCGGGGCGCAGCGCCGTTCTTTCGCCCACAACGACGCCGCCTCGCTGGAGAAGCTGCTGGAGGCGACCCGGCACGAGCATCGGCGCGCGCTGATCGTGGTCGAGGGGCTCTACAGCATGGACGGCGATGCACCTGACCTCGCCGCCTTCGTCGAGCTGAAGCGCCGCTACGATTGCTGGCTGATGGTCGACGATGCCCACGGGCTCGGCGTGCTCGGCCGCACCGGTGCGGGCCTGCACGAGCATTGCGGCGTCGACGTCTCCGACGTCGATATCTGGATGGGTACGCTCTCGAAGACGCTCTCGGCCTGCGGCGGCTACATCGCCGGCCCATCGGTGCTGATCGAGTATCTCAAATGCACCGCCGGCGGCTTCGTCTACAGCGTCGGCCTCTCACCGCCCCTGGCCGCGGCTGCCGATGCGGCCCTGACGGTGATGCTCGCCGAGCCCGAGCGCGTCGAATGCCTGCGCCGCAACGGCAACCTTTTTCTCTCGATCGCGAAGAAGAACGGCCTCAACGTCGGCACCAGCCTCGGTCTCGCGGTGATCCCGGTGATCGTCGGCGATTCGCTGAAGGCGGTCACGCTGTCGAACCGGCTCTATGCCCGCGGCATCAACGTCCAGCCGATCATCCACCCGGCCGTGCCCGAGCGCGCCTCGCGTCTGCGCTTCTTCATCACCTCGGAGCACACGACCGACCAGATCAAGGAGACCGTCGCCGCGATCACCGAAGAGCTGGCGGCGTTGGAAACCGGCAGCACCCTGATCGAACAGCTGATGGCCCGCCGCGGAAGCTGACCGGCTCTGCCGGCATTCCGAACGAAAACGGCCCCGATCGCGAGATCGGGGCCGTTTTCGTTTGGAAGCGTTCGGATCACATCCCGTAGGCGACCTGCCGGCTGTTGCCGAGCTTGAGGTTGCGGAAGCGCGCCATCGCCCAGAGCGGGAAGAATTTCGGGTAGCCGTGGTAGCGCAGGTAGAACACCCGCGGGAACCCGGTCGCCGTGTAGCGCTCCTCGGACCAGAAGCCGTCGGCGCCCTGCGTTCGGGTCAGGAAGTTGACGCCGCGGGCGACCGCCGGATCGTCGACCTCGCCGGCCGCCATCAGCGCGAGCAGCGCCCAGGCCGTCTGCGAGGCGGTGGAATAGCCCGCCTCGAATTCCGGGTCGACCTTGTAGGACGAGGCGTCCTCGCCCCAGCCGCCATCCGGGTTCTGGATGCGGATCAGCCACTCCACCGACCTGCGGATCTGCGGATGGCTGCCTTCGACGCCGGCGGCGTTGAGCGCGCACAGCACCGACCAAGTGCCGTAGATGAAGTTCATGCCCCAGCGGCCGTACCAGCTGCCGTCCGTCTCCTGGTCGTTGAGCAGGTAGGTCACGCCGCGGTCGAGCGCCCGGCTCGACTGGCGGGTCTCGCCGAGCTGCGACAGCATCGAGACGACGCGGGCGGTTACGTCCGCGGTCGGCGGGTCGAGCAGCGCGCCGTGATCCGAGAACGGGATGTGGTTGAGGTAATGGTGGTTGTTGTCGGCGTCGAAGGCCGCCCAGCCGCCGTCGGCGCTCTGCAGGCCCTCGACCCATTCGCGCGCGCGGGCGATCGGGGTCGAATAGTCCGGCATGTCGGAGACGAGGCCGTGCTGGCGCATGGCCCGGTCCATCGCCATCACCACGACGGCGGTGTCGTCGAGATCGGGATAGTGCGGGTTGGCGTACTGGAAGGCCCAGCCGCCGGGGCGCACGTCGGGCTTGGTCGCGGCCCAGTCGCCCTTGATGTCGAGCACCTGAAGCGGGGTCAGCCAGTCGAGGCCGTCGCGGGCCGCGCCCTCGGCCTGGCCGCCGCCCGCCTCGAGCAGGGCATGCGCCGAGAGCGCCGTGTCCCAGACCGGCGACAGGCAGGGCTGCACGTAGGCTTCGTGCTCCTTCTCGGCGACGAGCTTCTCGATCGCCTCGCAGGCGATCCGCACCTGCGGGTGGTCGGTGGCATAGCCGAGCACGTCGTACATCAGCACGGAGTTGACCATGGCCGGGAAGATCGCGCCGAGGCCGTCTTCGCCGTTCAGCCGCTCGCTGACCCAGGCCACGGCCTTGTCGATGGCGCGTCTGCGCGGGGTCTTCGGGAAATAGCGTTCGGTCTTCTGAAGCACCCGGTCGATGCCGCCGAAGATCGGGGTCCACGGCCAGGTGGCGTGCGGGCTGCCGGGCCAGGAACGCACCGAGTCGGGCGGGGTCGTGAACAGCTCTTGGATGCGAATGCCGCGCGGATTCTTTGCCAGCGGCTTCTTCGCCTGCAGCACGAAGAGCGGCACCATGGTGCAGCGCGCCCAGTACGAGACCTTGTCGAGGTGGAACGGAAACCACGTCGGCAGGTGCATCACCTCGACCGGCATGGCCGGCACGGCGCGCCACGGCACCTCGCCGTAGAGCGCGAGCATGAAGCGGGTGAAGACGTTGGCGTTGCGCGCGCCGCCGCGGCTGAGGATCGCCGCGCGCGCCTTGCGCATGTGCGGTGCCTCGATGTCGTCGCCGATCATCTTGAGCGCGAAATACGCCTTGACCGTGCAACTCATGTCGAAGGCGCCGTCATGGACGAGCGACCAGCCGTGGTGCTTGCCGCTCTGCGTCCGGCGCAGGTAGTTGCCGATCTTCTGTTCCAAACCGGGACGCGGATTGGTCGCCCGGAACTGGTGGAACAGGATGTATTCGGAGGGGATGGTCGCGTCCGCTTCGAGCTCGAAGCAGATATGGCCGTCGGGCTGGACCAGATCGGACAGGGCGCGCGTGGCGGCATGGATGCCGCGCTCGACCGAATCGAGGGAGATGTCGCGCGTCTTCGCGCGCTGCAGCGACTCGACCTTGGAGTCGGGCTTGTGTGCAGCAGCCTCTCGCATCGTGTCCGCCTCGAAGATCCTCGTTCCTGCCGTCATGCGTCAAGCCGCTCCGCGTGCCTGTGTCCGCACGCACGCATCGGACCGGGCAGACTTGCCCGAACCGATGATCGCATGCGCGGCGTTCGTTCCCGACCGGATGGCGCCCTCGATGGTCGAGGGCAGTCCGGTCGCCGTCCAGTCGCCGGCGAGGACGAGATTGTCGTAAGCCGTCGATGCTCCCGGGCGACGTGCGGCTTCCGCGGGCGTCGCTGCGAACGTCGCCCGCTTCTCCTTCACGATCTGCCAGCTAGGCAATTCCCGTGCAAGTCCGTGGAGATCCGCGATCTCCCGCCAGATCTGCCGGGCGAGTTCGTCGCGCGGCACGTCGAGCAGGCGGTCGGCGCCGCTGATCGTCACCGAGAAGCGGTCGGGATAGGCGAACAGCCATTCGGTCAGGCCGCCGACGACACCGAGCACCAGCGGGCTGCCGGGGGGCGGTACGCCCACGAAATGCGCGTTGACGATGGAGCGGAATTCCCGCGGCGCCGGCAGGCCGGGCATCAGGTCCGAGGCGACCCAGGGCGGCACGGCGAGGACGACGCCGTCGTCCGGCCCGATCACGGTCGGCTCGTCGGTGAAGTCGAGGCGGGTGATGGTCTCACCCTGGGACTCGATCCCACGCAGGCGCCGGCCGAACCGAATCTCCGCGCCGCGCCGCGTGAGATACGCGATCGCCGGGTCGACGAAGGCCGTCGAAAGTCCCTCCACCGCCACCAGCGGCCGGCAGGCATTGCCCCCGGCGCCGAGCGTCTCGCGCAGGATGGTCGCGGCGAGGCCGACATCGCTCTCGCGCGGGTCGGTATTCAGCGCGGCGAGAAGCACCGGCTGCCAGAGACGCTCGTAGAGCGGGCCCTCGCAGGGAATCGTCTCGCCGATGGTGCCGGCCTTGCCCGGTTTTTTGCCGGAGGCGGCCAGCATCAGGGTCAGCGGCGCGAGATAGTCGCGTGCTCGGCTTCCCGGCACGCGGCGCGAGGAATCGAGCACCCACCAGGGCAGCCGCCCGGCATTGGGCCGCAGCGTCCAGCGCTCGCCCGTGCGCAGATCCGCAAAATCGAAGGCGGCCTCGTCCGGCCCCTGCAACGCGTCGGCCGGCGCGCCGATCGTCTTGAGGAAGTCGAGCGCCGAGCGGTTGCCCGACAGCAGCAGGTGGTTGCCGTTGTCGATGGTCAGGCCGAGGGTGGGGTCGAAATACGAGCGGCAGCGCCCGCCGGCCTGCTTCGCCGCCTCGTGCAGCACGACGCGGTGGCCGGCCTCCGCGAGGGAGACTGCGGCCGACAGCCCGGCGAGCCCGGCGCCGACGACGTGGACGGTTGCCCCCATCACACGATCCCGTGCCGCAGCGCGACGCCGATGAGCGACAGCTTGCCGGGCTTCACCCGCGCCCGTGGAGCCTGCCAGCCACGTTTCACGACCGCGTCGAGATATAGCGAATAGGCGCCGGCCATCAGGCGCGCGGCTTTGGTGGCGCTGCGCGAATTCCGGCCGATGATCTCCCAGGTCGCGCGGTAATGCGCTTGCGCCTCCGCCGCGACGCCGGCGCAGACCTCGGCGAGGCGCGGATGCGCCAGGGCGCTCTGCGGCGTCGGATGTTTCAACCCGACCGCCTGGAATTTCTCCAGCGGCAGGTAGAGGCGACCGCGCTCGGCATCCTCGTCGATGTCGCGAAGGATGTTGGTGAGCTGGAGCGCCCTGCCCTGGTGCCAGGCGAGCTTGATCCCGTCCTCCTCCGGCATGCCGAAGATGCGCACCGAGAGCCGGCCGACGGCGCTGGCGACGCGGTCGCAATACAGGTCGAGTTTCTGCTCACTCGGCGCGACGATGTCCTCGACGGCGTCCATCGCCATGCCGTCGATGACGTCCTGGAAGTCCTGACGCTTCAGGCCGAACTGCTTCACCGGGCCTGCCAGCGGCTCTACACGCGGCGCCGGGTTTCCTGCGTAGAGGGCATTGATGTCGGCGCGCCAGCGGTCGAGCTCGGCCGCACGAACCTCGCGCGCGCCGCCGTCGTCAGCGACGTCGTCGACCGAGCGGCAGAAGGCGTAGACCGCGTACATCGCCTCGCGGCGCTCGGGCGGCAGCAGCCGCATCGCCGTGTAGAACGACGAGCCGGCGGCCGGCAGCGCAGTGGCTTCCGCTGCGGCGGGAATGGCGGTGGCGCTCATCGGCCGGCCTCGGCCGTGGCTTGGCGGATCGCACGTCCGCGGAATGGCCGGCGCACCAGCGTTTTCGCGATGCCGCCGAGCGCCGTCACGGCGAAGCCGGCCTTGCCGTGGTGGACCTTTTCGGAAAGCGGATCACGCGTGAGCAGGCCCTTGGTCAGCACGACGGCGAGGCGGTGGATCGCGGCGATCTCCAGGCTGAGGCGTAAATCGTCGATCAGGTCGGGCAGGACGGCACCCTCTTCGAGCAGCACCAGGGTGCAGCGGGCCAGTTCGCGGATCACGCCGAGCAGTTCGGGCGAAGCCTTGTCCGCGCCGAGCATCGCGACGTCGGCGCCGTATTTCGCGAGCGTGTCCGCCGGGATGTAGACGCGGTCGAGGTTGCGAAAGTCCTTCCCGCAATCCTGGAGGTGGTTGAGAATCTGGAGCGCCGCGCAGATCGCGTCCGAGGCGGCCCAGACCCGGGCCGGGTCCTCGCCGTGCAGGTCGAGCACATAGCGGCCCACCGGCATCGCCGAGTAGCGGCAATAGTGGATCAGCTCGTCCCAATCCGCGTAGCGGTTCTTGCGCGCATCCATGCGGAAAGCGTCGAGGAGTTCGAGCGCGTGGGTCGGCGGCTCGGAATGTTCGGCGAGTTCGCGCCGCAGCGGCGCGGCCTCCGGGTCGGGCGGCCCCTTGCCGGTGAGCGCGTCGGCGAGGCCGTCGAGCATCGCGATCTTGCGCTCTGGCGTCAGGTCGGTGTGGTCGGCGATGTCGTCGCCGGCTCGCACGAAGTCGTAGAAAGCCAGGATCGCCCCGCGGTAGCGCGGATGGATCAGATGCGAGGCGACGGGAAAGTTCTCGTCCTTGTGGCCCTTGCCCGAGCGCGTCTCGGTGGCGGTCTGTATGCCGGCACTCATCTCAGGGCTCCCGACTGCTTGAACCAAGCCAGAGCGTCGCTGAGACCCTCGCGGTAGGGCCGCGAGGTGTAGCCGAGCTCGGCCCGCGCCTTGGCGTCGGAGAAGAACATCCGGTATTTCGACATGCGCACGCCGTCGATGGTGGCGAGCGGCGCCTTGCCCGTCACCCGCGCGATCTGCTCGGAGATGAAGGCGATCGGGTAGATGACCGCGTAAGGCAGCCGCGTGGTCGGCGCCTTGCGTCCGACCATCTTGGCGATGTCGGCGAGCATCGTCGCCAGCATCACGTCCTGGCCGCCGAGGATGTAGCGCTCGCCGATGCGGCCCTTCCGAAGCGCCAGCAGCTGGCCGGCGGCGATGTCGTCGACATGGGCGAGGTTGAGGCCGGTATCGACGAAAGCCGGGATCTTGCCTTGAGCCGCTTCGAGGATGATGCGGCCGGTCGGTGTCGGTTTCACGTCGCGCGGGCCGATCGGTGTCGAGGGGTTGACGATCACGGCCGGCAGCCCGTCGCGAAGCACCATCTCCTCGACCACGCGTTCGGCCACGACCTTGCTGCGCTTGTAGGCGCCGATGGCGGTCTCGGGTGTCAGCGGCCGGGTCTCGTCGGCGGGCGTGCCGTCGTCGTGCGGTTTGATGGTGGCGACGCTCGACGTGTAGACGATCCGCTCCACACCGGCCTTCAGCGCCTCCTCCATCAGGATGCGGGTGCCGTCGCGGTTGGTCCGGACTATCTCTTCCATGTCCGGCGCCCAGAGCCGGTAATCGGCGGCGGCGTGGATCAGGTAGCGCTGCCCGCGCATCGCGGAGGTCACTGCGGCGCGGTCGCGCATGTCCGCCTCGACGATCTCGACGTCGGTCCAGGTCAGGTTGGTGCGCGGCGAGGAGGCGCGCACGATGATGCGAACGCGAAAGCCGGCCGCACGAAACACGTCGACGAGGGCGGCGCCGAGAAAGCCGCTCGCACCGGTGATGAGCACGGGCCCCGGTTCGAATGGGCCGCTTGATGTCGGCTCTGTCATGTCTCTCGCGTCGACAATGAGGAAAACGCCCGGGCCGACTCGGCCCGGGCGTTCATGAAGCGCCGGGCGCTTGTCTCACCGATACTGCGACGCAGCAAGCTCAGGCGAGGCGCAGGCGGCTGGCCTTGTTGTCCTGCTGCGGCAAGGCGGCCTTGACGGTCTTGACGATGGCGTCGGCATCGAGGCCGGCCTCGGCGTACATCTTCTCGGGCTTGTCGTGGTCCTGGAAGCTGTCGGGCAGGGTCAGGGTGCGGACCCGGACCGTACCGGCATCGAGGGCGCCCTTGGCCGAGAGCAGGTGCAGCACCATCGCGCCGAAACCGCCGACCGAGCCCTCCTCCATCGTCACCAGAACCTCGTGCGTCCCGGCGAGGTCGAGGATCAGGTCCTCGTCCAGCGGCTTGGCGAAGCGCGCGTCGGCCACGGTGACGGCGATGCCGGCCTTCTCAAGATCGTCTGCCGCCTTCAGCGCTTCGCCGAGGCGCGTGCCGAGCGAGAGCAGCGCGACGCGCGCATTCGCGGGACGCCGGATCACCCGGCCACGGCCGATGGCCAGCGGCTCGCCCTGCTCGGGCAGCTCGACGCCGACGCCCTCGCCGCGCGGGTAGCGCAGCGCGATCGGGCCGCTGTCGTGCGCGTGGCAGGTCGCCACCATGTGCACCAACTCGGCCTCGTCGGCGGCCGCCATCACCACGAAGTTCGGCAGGCAGCAGAGATAGGCGAGATCGAAGGCCCCCGCATGGGTCGCGCCGTCGGCGCCCACCAGCCCGGCCCGGTCCATGGCGAAGCGCACGGGCAGATTCTGGATCGCGACATCATGCACGACCTGGTCGTAGGCCCGCTGCAGGAAGGTCGAGTAGATCGCCACGAACGGCTTGTAGCCCTCCGTCGCCAAGCCCGCCGCGAAGGTCACCGCATGCTGCTCGGCGATGCCGACGTCGAAGGTCCTGTCGGGGTGCGCCTTGCCGAACAGGTCGATGCCGGTGCCGCCGGGCATGGCCGCGGTGATCGCCACCACCTTCGGGTCGGCATCGGCCGCCTTGATCAGGCTCTCGCCGAAGACGCGGGTATAGGCCGGGGCGTTGGGCTTGGCCTTGGCCTGCACGCCCGAGATCACGTCGAACTTGACCACGCCGTGGTAGCGGTCCGCGCTCGCCTCGGCCGGGCCGTAGCCCTTGCCCTTCTGCGTCACGACGTGGAGCAGGATCGGGCCCTCGCTCGCATCGCGGACGTTCTTCAGCACCGGCAGCAGGTGGTCGAGGTTGTGGCCGTCGACCGGGCCGACATAGTGAAAACCCATCTCCTCGAACATCGTGCCGCCGCCGACGACGAGGGAGCGGGCGTATTCCTCGGCCTGCACCGCGCGCTCGTAGAGCCGCTTCGGCAGCAGCTTGCCGAGTTGCTTCGCCGTCTCGCGGATCGAGCGGTAGGTATCGCCCGAGGCAAGCCGCGCGAGGTAGGCCGACATCGCGCCGACCGGCGGCGCGATCGACATGTCGTTGTCGTTGAGGATCACGATCAGCCGCGAATGCAGCGCGCCGGCATTGTTCATGGCCTCGTAGGCCATGCCCGCCGACATCGAGCCGTCGCCGATCACGGCGATCATGTTGCGGCGGTTTTTTGGGGTTTCGCCGCGCGCCTTCAGATCGGCTTCGTGCAGGTCGCGGCCCACCGCCATGCCGAGCGCGGCCGAGATCGAGGTCGAGGAATGCGCCGCGCCGAAGGGGTCGTACTCGCTCTCGCTCCGCTTGGTGAAGCCCGACAGGCCCCCGCCCTGGCGCAGCGTCCGGATGCGATCGCGCCGTCCGGTGAGGATCTTGTGCGGATAGGCCTGGTGGCCGACATCCCAGACGATGCGGTCGGAGGGCGTGTCGAAGACGTGATGCAGGGCCACGGTCAGCTCGACCACGCCGAGGCCGGAGCCGAGATGCCCGCCGGTCACCGACACGGCGTCGATCATCTCCGCCCGCACCGCATCGGCCACGGCGCGGAGGTCCGATTCCGGCAGACGCCGCAACGCGTCCGGGGTCGAGATCGAGTCGAGAATGGTCTTGTCTACGAATGCCACCGAACCAGCCTCATGTCCGGAGTAAGGAAAGGCGCGCAAGATCTTGCGCGAGCTGCGTGTTTTGATCGGCGCGCGCCATGGAAGCCATGCGGCAGGCGCCCGCTATTCCACGTCGAGGGGAGCGACGGAGGCCGCCTGGCCGTCGGAGCCGAGGGTGATTCGCTGGATGCGGGCCTCGGCCCGCTTGAGCAGCGACTCGCAGTGGCGCTTCAGGGCCTCGCCGCGCTCGTAGATCTCGACGGACCGGTCGAGGGGCACGTCGCCCTTCTCGAGCTGACGCACGATCTCTTCGAGTTGCGCCAGCGCCGCCTCGAAGGGCAGGTCTTCGGGCACGACGTCGGGCGCCTCGGGCACAGGGGCCGGCGCGGCGGTTCGAGCTGCGTTCATCCCTCACATCCCATCGGGCGGGTTATGCCGGTGCAGCCGCAGCCGCACAAGTCCGGTGGAGTGCGCGGGGCCGCAGCCCCGTGTGTGGTCCGGCTGATCATCTCGGGCCAGTAACGCATGATGGCCGGATTCCGTCGCGTTTTCTTCAGGCCAGGGCGAGGTGGAACGGCGTGCCCTCGTAGGCCTCCGCGCCACGGCCGATCCCGGCGATGGCGACGACCATGCGCCCGTCCCGTTCGAGCAGGCCGTCGGCGATCTCGACGAGCAGCCGGTTCGGGGTCGCCGAGGGGGAGGCCCGGCGCAGCTCCGACGCGATCGCGCCCTCGTCCTGCTCCGGCTGGAGTGCGCAGGCGGCAACGTAGAGCGCGGCGGTCGAACGGCTGATGCCGGCATAGCAATGGATCACCAGGGGCCGGGCGCGATCCCAGCCGCGCACGAAGTCGAGAAGGGCACGGACATGCGCCTCCGCCGGCAGGATGTGATCGGCTTGCGGCGCCGAGATGTCGCTGACGCCGAGGACGAGATGGCGCTCCGCCTCGATCGCGGGCGGCCGCCTGACGGCGGTGCCGGCCGTGAACAGCGTGACGAGGTGGCTCGCCCCCGTCGCCGCGACGGTTTCGGGCAGGCGCGCCAGCGAACAGGCGTGGAGGGTCGGCATCGGTCTCTTCGGTTCAGGATCGAACGGGGAATTGCCCGGCGGGGAGGGCCGCCGTCAACGCCGCGAAGCGGGCGAGGTAGCAGGCCTGCACGGCGGCGGTCGGCTTGCAGACGATCCAGGTCTCGATGTCGCCGATCACCGCTTTCGGCAGCGCGGGCGTCCGGCCGAAGATGCGCCCGGCCTCCTCCTCCGAAAAGCCGGCGAGCCGGACCGCCTCGATCGCGGCCGCGATCCGGTCGGCCCGCTTGACGAGACGGGCCAGGGCCGGGG
>NZ_VRVE01000076.1:0-21450 GCF_008040035.1 Methylobacterium sp. WL9 | reverse complement strand
CACCACGAGGGCGAGGCCGCGGTCGACGCCGGCGACGGCGCGGGCGATGGCCTCGGCGATCGCGTCCTCGGCATTCGCGAGGTTCGCCAGCGCCCCATGCGCCTTGACGTAGGTCACCCGCGTGCCGGCCAACGCCGCGCAGGCCTGCAGCGCGCCGATCTGGTAGGCGACGTCCCGCTCGATCCGTCTCGGAGTTTCGCGGATCGGGGTCCGGCCGAAGCCGCGAAGGTCGAAGAAGCCGGGATGTGCGCCGACGGCGACGCCCCTGGCCTTTGCCGCCATGGCCGTCTCGACCATGATGTCCGGGTCGCCGGCATGGAAGCCGCAGGCGACGTTGGCCGAGGTGACGATGGCGAGCAGCGCGGCGTCGTCGCCCATGCGCCAGGCGCCGAAGCCCTCGCCGAGATCGGCGTTGAGGTCGATGTTGCGCTGGCCGCTCATGCCGTCAGGTCCTCCGAAGCCGCCCCGTCCGTCGGCATGGTTCCGAACACCGCCGGCCAGGACCGGCACGCCCGAGTATAGTGCCGGCCTTCGCGATGGCCGAAGGCGCCGAAGCGTGTAGCTGCCGGAATGGCCGCGCCCTTCAGGCCCCATTCAACCGCAATGGCTCAGCTTGGCCCCACGCACGAGCCCCGGTCCCACCACCGGGCGCGCCCGGCTCGGCGGGTTTGCGGATTGCGCGCGCTCCAGGACGTCATGCCTGCCTCTCGGGCCTTCGCCATCGATTGCGTGTCCGGCTTCATCCGGATCGGCCGCGACCCCGGGCCGGACGGGCCGCGGGCCCATCCCCTGGTCCGCGCCCTCGGTCCGGCGCTGGAGACCGCCTTCGGCCTCGCGCACGAGGCGCTGTTTCCCGACGAGATCCTGCTGCTGGTGGAGGCATTGCGCGCCGGGCCGCTCGGGGAGGCAAGGGCCTTGCCGGACACGCGGTGCCTGGAGCCCGCCTGATCCGCCTCAAACGCCCGGCAGTTCGTGGATCCGCACGTTCGGGCTGATCTTGCGGGCGACGTCGCAGAGGTGGCGGTGGTGGGTGAGGTAGACCACCTGTCCGACGCCGGCCATCTCGGCGAGCAGCCGGAACGCCTCCTCGGCGCGAAAGTCGTCGAAGGTTTCCATGATGTCGTCGGCGATGAAGGGCAGCGGGGCGCGCGCCCGCACGAACTCGTCGTAGCCGGCGACGCGCAGCGCCAGATAGAGCTGGAAGCGCGTACCCTTCGAGAGCTCGCTCGCCTGCTTCGAGCCGCCGCCGGCCGGCAGCGCGATCAGAGTCTCGGCGTCCTTGCCCGGCTGCGCCGCGAGCCCGGCATAGGCGCCGCGGCTGATGGTGCGGAAGGCGTCCGAGGCGCGGGTCATCATCGCGCTGCGGTGGTGCTCGCGATAGGCGCGCAGGCCGTGCTCGGTGGCGGCGGTGCCGGCCCGGAGATGCAGGTAGCGCAGCGCGCCGTCCTCGATCTCGAGCAACGTCGTGCGGCGCTTGCCCTCGATCTCCGCGACCGTGTCGTCCCCGCCGATCGCCTCGACCTTGCCGACCGCGTCGCTGCGCTGGGCGAAGAGCTCCTGGCAGAGCCGGTCCTGGTCGTCGAAGCGCGCCTTCAGCTCGGCGAATTCCGCGTCGAGGGCCGGGCGGTCGGCGTCGTCGAGCACCCGCTCCGCCTCCGCGATCGTAGAGAGCCGCAGGCCGTCCAGAATCTCGCGCTCAGCGGTCTCGGCCTGCGTGCGCAGCTCGTCGCGCCGGGCGACCTCGGCTAGCCGAGCGCCGACGTCGTCGAGGGTGGCGACGCCGAAATGCGCGGTCATCGCGGCCTTGCGCCCGGCATGGATCGCCAGCGTCTCGTCGAGCGCGGCCTTGCGCGCCCGCGCCGCCTCGGCGGCCTCCGACGCCACGGCGTGGCGATCCCGTTCGGCCCTGGCCTCGCGGATGCGCTCGGCGATCCGCCGCGCATGATCGACGGGATCCGGGGTGCAGGCCTCGATCCGCACCAAGTCGGCGAGCGCCGCGACATGCTCGCGAAACGCCTCCTGGTCCTTCGTCATCTTCTCGATGCGGTCCGTCAGGCTCGCCTTGCGGTCGACGGCCGGCGTGAGGTCTTCGATGGCCGCGAGGATTTCGCGCACCGTCGCGAGATCCGGCGCCGTGCCGGTCTCGCCGAGCCAGCAGCGGGCGCAGGTCTCGGCCCAGGCCGCCGCCCAATCCGCATCCCGCGCCTCGGCCTGTGCGACGGCGCGACGCCGGTCTGCGAGGTCGCGCGCGCGCTCCGCGACGGCCTGCCGGAGGCCCCGGACCTCCGCCTCGCGGTCGAGGGCGTCCTGGGCCGTGGCCAGGAGCGCGCTGAACCCGGCCCCCGGCGCGACGGCGAGGCCCGCGCCGGCCAGAGCGGCGGCGAGCCGTTCGACGGCGTCGCCCTCGTCGGAGAGGGCATCGCGCAGTTCGGTTTCCGCCGCGATCAGCGCCTCGCGCGCGGCGAGCGCAGTCGTCCGCCGCGTCAGCCAGCCGTCGAGGTCCGCCGGATTCGTCTCCGGGTCGAGCGCAGTGGCGATCCCCCGGACGCTTTTCGCGATTTCGTCGCGTAACGCCTGCAGTCCCTGCGCGGCTTCCGCGAAAAGCCCTTTCGCCCGGTGTAGCGCCGCCTCGGCGACGGCGAGGGCCTGTCCGCGCTGATGCAGGCTCGCCAGATCCGCCATGTGGCCGAGGCGGCCCGCCGCCACGATGTCGTCCTGTCGCAGGACCGCCTCGAACGCGTCGGCCGAGGCGGCGGCGAGATCGCGCCGATGCGCGGCCCAGGCCCGCTCACGGTCGGCGCGCAGCGCGGCGGCCTCCTGATCGCCGACAAGGCCGGTGGTGTCGGCGATGGCGTCGCGCTCGGCCCGGAGGCGGCCGGCCTCGCTCGTCAGCCGCTCGACCTCGGCGGCATGGCGGGCGACCGCCGCCTGCCGCGTCTCCAGCGCGCTCTTCCAGGCCTGCAGCGTCGCCGGCTCCGGGCAGCGCAGGGCCAGGAGCGCGTCGGCCTCGCCCTGCCAGGGCGCGAGGGTGCGAAGCCGGTCGGCCAGCCGCGCCTGCTCCGCGTCACGGTTGCGCGCGGCGCGTTTCTGGCGCGCGGCGTGGTCCGAGCCGCGCAGGGCCGCCACGGTGGCGGCGAGGGCGGCCATCGCCTTGTCCGGCGTCGCGCCCGCCTCGGTGCCGCCGGAGGCCGCGAGCGTGTCCGTCGCGTCCGTCAGACGCCGCCCGGCATCCGCATGCTCGGTGACGGCGGCGGCCCTCGCCGCGTCGAGGCCGGCGCGGGCCTCCATCAGCTCGCGCAGCCGGCCGACGACCGAGGCGCCGAGCACCAGCCGGCGCGGGTCGGCCTCGTCCGGCCGTTCGAGGCGGGCGAGGATGGCCGAGATGGCGAGATCCGCCGCCCGTACCTGCATCCGCCGTTCGGGCAGGTCGATCTCGGCGGTGGCGTAGCGCGCCCGCAGGCCGTCGAGCCATTCGAGGTCGTCGTGCAGCCGCAGGGCCGCCTCGTCGATGCCGACCGCGTCGATCTCGGCGCCGAGGCGGGCGAGTTCGTCCGCGACCGTCTTCAGCTTGATGCCGAGTTCGATCTCCTGTTTCTGTAACGACGGAAGTTCCTGTGCCCAGCCTGCCGGCGCATCCGGCAGCGCGGCCAGCGGGGCGAGCCGTTCGCGGGTGGAGCGCAGGGCGGCGAGGCGGGGCAGGGCGTTCAGCGAGCGCAGGATCGCGTCGATACGGCCCTGCAGGCGGGTGCGCTCGGCAATGGCGTCCTCGTATTGCGCCGCCGCCCGATCGCGGGTCGCGACCAGCCGCGCGTAGTCCGAGGCGAGGGTATCGAATTTTTCCTTCTCGGCCTTCAGGGCGGCGAGGCGGGCCTTGAGGTCGGCGAGCGTCCCGCCGCGGGCACGGTACTTGTAGAACTTGTCCGCCTCGCCCCGCAGGTTGCCCAGGTTGCGGCTGAGATCGGCGAGGCCGGCGCCGGCCGAGAACAGCAGCTCGCCGAGGTCGCCCTTGCTGGCCAGGATGCTCTCGCCGCCCTTCTCCAGGGTCTCGTCGTCGAGGGAGAACATGGTGCGGTAGGCATCGCGATCGATACCGCCGAGATCGGCCCGGATCACCGCTTCGGGGATGGCTTGGTCGTTGCCGTCGAGCAGGCTGTTCTGCGGGCGCTTCAGGCGCGCGAAGACCCGCGGGCCGTCGGCGAAATCGAGCAGGCCGCCGATCCGCATGGTCGGGTAGGGATGCAGGAAATTGTAGGGGCTCTGGCCGCCGATCCCAAAAATCAGGTCGAGGAAGGCCGCCAGCGTCGTCGATTTGCCGGCCTCGTTGGGGCCGTAGACGACATGCAGGTCCGGCACGCCCGCGACCCGCTCGCCGAAGTCGATCGCGTGGTCCGTGAACTTGCCGTAGCGGGTGAGGTCGAGACGCTTGAGCCGCATGCGTCAGCCGCGCGCGTCGAGCGCATGCAGCCGCGCCAGAACTTCGTCGGTCCCCTCGCGGGCGTGCCGCGCGAGCAGGGCCTCGTAGGCGGCCTGGTCGGCGCCGAAGCTGTCGCGGCATTCCGGCGGCAGCTGGCCCTTGAGCTCGTCGGCGATCTGGCCAAGCTCCTGCCGGAAGGCCTCGGAATCGATTACCTCGTCGTCGATCAGCCGCCGCAGCTCGTGCAGCGGGTCGGACGGGGAGGGGGAGGCGTCGCCGGGCGGGGTGCAGGCGATCTCGAGCTTTTCGATCCAGCAGGCGCCGACGAGGCCGGCGCGGGCCTCCGCCTCGGCCTTCAGCAGGTCGCCGTCGCGGCGCATGCGCCAGGCGAGCGGCGTGCTGCCGGTGAGTTGCAGCCGGGCGACGAGGTGCTGCGAGGCCGTGCGCGCCCGCGCCGCTTCGAGGGCGCTGCCGACGGCGCCGATCAGCGCGCTCCACTCCGCGATGCCGGTGGCGTCGACCGTGACGCGCGCGAACTGCGCGATGCCGATGGGGCGCTCCTCGACCCGGATCGCGCGGTCGTCGCCGATCGTCACGAGGGTCACCGATTTTTGGCCGGCCTCGTTGATGTCACGGCCCTGGGGCATGCCCGGCATCACGATCGTGCAGTCGCCCTCGATCACCGCACGCTTGTGGATGTGGCCGAGGGCCCAGTAGCGGAACCCCGTGGCGCGCAGCTCTGCCGGGCTGCAGGGTGCGTAGAGGTCGTGGCCCTCCGCGCCCGCGAGGCTGGTGTGCAGGATGCCGATGTTCACGGCGCCCTCCACCGCTGGGCGGTACTTGGCCAGCAGGCTCTCGGGGGCGTGGGCCTGCGAAAAGCTCAGGCCGTGGATCGCGACGGAGAAATGGCCGCCGTCGCTGTCGAGCGCGACGGTGTCGGCCCGTCCGCCGAAGACCGTCACGGTCTCGGGGAACACGAGTTCCTTGGTGATCTTCGAGAGCGCGTCGTGGTTGCCGCGGATCACGAAGACCCGGATCCCGGCCGCGTGCAGCCGCCGGATCTGGTCGGCCAGGAAGCGGGCCGTCTTCATCGAGGTCTGCTCGCCGTCGTAGAGATCGCCGGCCAGCAGCAGGGCGTCGACCCGCTCGTCGAGGCAGAGGTCGACGATTCCGATCAGCGCCTGACGGGTCGCGTCGCCGACCAGGGCGGCGAGGTCGGGGTTGCGCAGGGCGAGCGACCGAAGCGGGGAATCGAGGTGGATGTCCGCCGCGTGGACAAAACGATACGCCAAGGACCCGGATGCTCCGCAACGCCCTCCCGGTCCGAGCACCGGGTTTTTTACCGGCGCGATTATCTCCGATGGAGTCGGCCGTTTCAACGCGCGATGCCGGCCGTCCACCGGGACCGTCAGGCGGGGGCGGTCAGCAGCAGGTGGTGGCCGTCGGGATCGCGCAGCAACGCTTCGGTCCGGCCGTCGGGCCAGATGACGGGCTCGGCGGAGACGCGGTGCGCGGCCAGGCTCTCCCAGGCCTCGGAGAGCGTCCCGGCATCCGTCACGGCCAACACGAGGCGCGTCGCGACATCGTCCACGGCGCGCATCCCGGTCTGCGCCCTGTCCATCTCCGTGCGGTAGCAGAGCAGTTCGAGATGCGGCGGCGCTCCGCCCGGCAGGCTCAGGCCGGTGACGGCGACGTCCGGCCGTTCGATCCCGTCGAGCCGGGCCTGCTCCGGCCCCAGATTGTGCGAGCGCGACGAGACCCGGAAGCCGAGGCTTTCGTAGAAGGCGATGCTGCGCGCGGTGTCGGCGACCGAAATCGCCGAATGGTCGATGCCGAGACAGGTTCTTTCGGAGGTCGGGCGCCAGATTTCGGGGGCTCCGCCGGGCGGAAACGCGAGCAGTTCGAGGGGATGGCCTTCGGGGTCTCGAAACTTGAAGGCCGTCACGCCGCCGGACGCCTCGGGCAGGCGCTGCGGCCCGCCCTGCGAGATCGGCTGCCAGCCGGGCACCCGTGAGAGCCGTGCGTATGCCGCCTCCATGTCTGGGACGATCATCGCGAAGTGCTGGAAGAGCGAGCTCCAGCCGGGCACGTCGCCGGGATAGGGCGCGCCCTGCGGGATCAGCCCGACGAGGTCGACGCGTTGCTCGTCGAGCCGCAAGCTCACCACCCGCGCCCGCGCGACGGCCATGCCGAACAGCCGCGAGGCCGGTTCCGCCGCCCACTCCACGTCTCCCTCGCGCAAAAATCCGAAGGCGGCTTCGTAGAACGCCGCCAGCCGGTCGGGGTCGGCGGCGTTCAGGCCGATGCGGGCGATCCTCTCGACGCTCACGGCCATTGTACGCCTCGGCGATCGAGGAAGATCGCATAGAGTGTGTGGGATCCGCCGATGAAGAGCCGGTTCTTCATGGGGCCGCCGAAGCAGAGGTTCGACACCCGGTCAGGAATCAGGATCTTGCCGAGAAGCCGGCCCTCCGGGCTCAGGCAATGCACGCCGTCGGCAGCGCTCGACCAGACGTTGCCGTCCTCGTCGACGCACATCCCGTCGCAGTAACCGGGCTCGATCTTATGGAAGATATCGCCGCCCGAGAGCGTGCACCCGTCGGCCCCGACATCGAAGACGCGGATGTGTTGGCGCGGGTTCGCATGGGTCTGGTCGCCGGTCTCGGAGACGTAGAGCCGGCTTTCGTCCGGCGAGAAGGCGAGGCCGTTCGGACCGTCGAAATCGCCGGCCGCGACCGTAATCTCGTTCGTTTCGGGATCGAAGCGGTAGAGGGCGGGCGGCTGCTCGGAGACTTGGCGGCCGCCCTCGTAATCGTTCGAGATGCCGTAGACCGGGTCCGAGAACCAGATCGTGCCGTCGGACTTCACCGCCACGTCGTTCGGCGCGTTGAGCCGCCGGCCGTCGTGATGCGTGACGAGGGTCGTGACCGTGCCGTCGAGTTCGGTCCGATGGAGGCAGCGGCCGCGATGCGAACAGGCGATCAGCCGGCCCTGCCGGTCGCGGGTCTGTCCGTTGGTGTAGTCCGAGGGCGCGCGATAGACCGAGAAACCCTCGTCCTCGATCCAGCGCATGGTGCGGTCGCGCGGCAGGTCCTGGAACAGCAGGCAGCCGGCATCGCCCATCCAGACCGGCCCCTCGATCCAGCGGAAGCCGGAGCCCAGCTCCTCCAGCAGCGCGTTCTCGAGGATGTAGCCGGCAAAGCGCTCGTCATGGACCTCGACGTTGTCCATCACTTGAAGCGGCAGGCCGCGTCGATGGTCGGCGGCTTGTCGTACTGAACGATCATCAGCACGGCCGGCTCGTCGCCGACGGTGCCGGAATAATGGCCCTTCCGGCCGTCCCGCTCCTTGGTGTTCTGGTCCTCGCCGAAGGAGATCTCGCCTGGACCCATCTCGACCCGGCTGCCGTCCATCGCCTCGACGAACCAGCGGCCGGAGAGCGGGATGATCCACTGGGGCTTCGGGTTCTCGTGCCAGTCGCCGGTCCATCCCACGGGTTGCACGGTGACGAACACGGTGGCGCCGTCATGCGTCTTCTGGCCCTGCCATTGCGGTGAGGCCGGCGGGCTCATCGACTTCTTGTCGAACTCGGTCATCACGCAGCGGGTGTGGCGGCTGACGCCGTCCCTGTCGGTCCAGAGATGCCAGTAGGGAATGTTCGGCTTGTCCTGATCGCTCACGGTGCGGCCTGTCTGCTGGGTTCGCTGACTATCGTAGGGGCGCGAGGAGGCGAACGGATCGGCGAAGAAGGCGCCGACCGATCCGGCCGTCGTGCCGAAGGTGACGAGCAGAAACCCGCCGGCCAGGGCGAAGTTCTTCAAAAAATCCCAGAACAGCTCGCGACCCTTGCCGCCGGCCCAGAAATCGCCGGGCTTCCAGAATTGCTTCCAGAGCAGCGCCGTGACGCCGCAATAGCCGGCGAGCACGAAGCCGGCGGCGCGGTCCGCGATGCCGGTGAGGATGCCCAGCGACATCACGATCTCGACGGTGAGGCCAGCGAGGATCAGCCCGGTCGCCAGCGCCTTCGAGGCGGTGATCTGGCTGGCTTGCCCCACCGCGCCGCGGAAGTTCACGATCTTGTCGAGCGCGCTGAAGGGCAGGAACAGCGCCACCAGTAGCAGCCGCACGCTGAAGGCGATCACGATGCTGAGACCGGCCATGAACCTTTTCCCCCTCGCAACGAGTTGATGCTGCGCTGCGAGAAGCCTCGAACCGTTCGAAAGTTTCGCGGCGACGGCTGCGAACAGCGGCGCGGCATCGTGATCATATCGGCAAGACCGGAAGCGAGAGACGGTCCATGGCAAGCGAGCGTCACTACGACGTCGTCATCATCGGCTCCGGCCCCGGCGGCGGCACCATGGCGTGGCGGCTGGCGCAGACCGGCAAGCGCGTGCTGCTGCTGGAGCGCGGCGAATACCTGCCCCGCGAGCGCGAGAACTGGGACAGCCAGGCCGTCTTCGTCGACGCGCGCTATCAGGCGAAGGAAACCTGGCTCGGCGCCGACGGGCGCGAATTCCATCCGGGCCTGCACTACTATGTCGGCGGCAACTCGAAGGTCTACGGCGCCGTCCTCCTCCGCTTGCGCGAGAAGGACTTCTACGACGTGCGTCATCCGGACGGCGTCTCGCCGGAATGGCCGCTGAAATACGACGTGTTCGAACCGTATTATCAGGCGGCGGAAGAACTCTATCAGGTCCACGGCCTGCGCGGCGAGGACCCCACCGAGCCGCCGGCATCGAAGCCCTATGCCCACCCGCCGGTGAGTCACGAACCGCGCATCCAGGAGCTGTTCGACGGCCTCAAGCGCGAGGGCCGCAGGCCGTTCCACCTGCCGGTCGGCGTGATCCTCGACGAACGCGACGGCAAGCCGCTGCCGCACTCGGCCTGCATCCGCTGCGACGCCTTCGACGGCTATCCCTGCCTCACCAACGGCAAGGCGGATTCGCAGGTGATCTGCGTCGATCCGGCGCTCAAGGCGCACGACAACCTCACCCTGATGACGAATTCCTATGTCGAGCGGCTCGTCACCGACCCGGCCGGGCGCACGGTCACCGGTATTGAGGTGAAGCGCGGCGAGACGACCGAAACCTATTCCGGCGACATCGTCGTGGCGGCCTGCGGGGCGCTGTCCTCGGCGCTGCTGATGCTGCGCTCCGCCTCGGACGCGCATCCGCAGGGGCTCGCCAACGCCTCGGGCCAGGTCGGTCGCAACTACATGCGCCACAACAACGCGACGGTGCTCGCCGTCTCGAAGACACCGAACCCGACCAAGTTCCAGAAGACGCTCGGCCTCAACGACTACTACTTCACCGATCCCGACAGCGACTTCGACTTTCCCCTCGGCCACATCCAGATGGTCGGCAAGTCGGACGGCGTGCAGATCCACGGCGAAGGCCTGCCGGGTTTCCTGCAATGGTTTCCCGAAAAGCCGTTCGACTGGATCGCCAAGCACTCGCTCGATTTCTGGCTGACCTCCGAGGATCTGCCGCTGCCGGGCAACCGGATCCACTACGTCGACGGCAACGTGCGCCTGGATCTCACGGAGACCAACATGGAAGGGCATCACCGGCTGAAGCAGAAGCTGCGGGAGTTGTGCGAAAAACTCGACATCCACCCGCACCTGTTCGACCGGTCGCTCTATCTCGGCAAGGACGTGCCGATCGGCGGTACGGCGCATCAGGCCGGAACGCTCCGCTTCGGCGAGGACCCGGCCACCTCCGTGCTCGACCTCGACTGCCGGGCGCACGGGATCGACAACCTCTACGTCACCGACGCGAGCTTTTTTCCGTCGATCGGCGCGGTGAATCCGACCCTGACCATCATCGCCAATGCCTTGAGGGTCGGCGATCACATCGCCGGGCGGCTCGGCTAGCGGCGGTCTCCGCTCACTTCAGGAAGTCGCGCACCGGCTCCAGCGACACCGCGGGCGCCTCCTCCTGCGGCACGTGCCCGAGGCCCGGCAGGGCTACGAGCCGGCTGCCGGGGATGCGGCTCAGGTAGTCGGCCGCGTTGGCGATGGGGATCATGCCGTCCTTTTCGCCCCAGAGCAGCAGGGTCGGGGCCTGGATCCGGCGTAGCAGCGGGTCGGGATCGGCGAGGACCGCCTGCTCCATGCGGGCGATCATGGCGTCGCGTACCCCCGGCGCCAGCATCAGGTCGCGGTAGCGGGCCACGACATCGTCTGTTAGGCGGGCGGGGTCGGCGTAGGCCGGCGCGAGGCTCATCCGCACGAAGGGCGTGGGCAGGATGAAGCGCAGCAGCCGGAACGAGGCCGGAACCTCCGGTACCTTTCCGTAGCCGGCTCCGGGAGCGGCGAAGCCGTCGGGCGAGATCAGCACGAGTTTTTCGACCCGCGCCGGGCTCTCGGCAGCGAATCTCCAGGCGATGCGTCCGCCGATCGAGTTTCCGATCAGGCTCGCCCGCGCGACCCCGAGCCGGTCCATCAGCCCGGTCAGCACCTCCAGGCTGCGGCGGTCGGAATAGTCGCCGGTCGGATCGGGGCCGGTCAGGCCGGCGCCCGGCAGATCGAATCGGATCACGCGATGGTCGGCCGACAGGGCCTCGGCCCAGGGCTCCCAGGTGTGCAGACTCGATCCGAAGCCGTGCAGCATCACGATTGCCGGCGCGTCGCGCGGCCCGCTGTCCCGGACATGCAGCCGGACGCCCGCGACCGCGACGAAGTCCGTCAGCGCATCGGAATAGCGGGCTTCGAGATCGGGACGCGCTTTGTCCGGCGTGTAGAGCCAGATCCCGCCCGCGATCAGCGCCGCCGCGAGGCCGAGCGACAGGATCACCAGAGCGAACTTCATGCGGTGTCCTCGAGCCTCAAGCCTGCGGCGCCACTCCTACCACGGCAATCCGACACGAGCCTGTGATCCGAAGGGGATAGTCGATCCGTCACCCTGGACGCCGGCCCCGGTTCGGCTACCTCGATCCGACAGACCCACGCCTACGATCGGAGCCGTCTGGTGAGCCAAGCTGCCGCGCCGGTTCTCGACACCCCCGCCATCCCCCGCAAGCCCGGGGCGGCGCGCCACGGCGCGGGACCGGCCCTGATGCTCGGGGCGCTCGGCGTCGTCTACGGCGATATCGGCACCAGCCCGCTCTACGCCTTCAAGGAGGCGGTCAGGGCCGCCACGGCCGGCGGCGCTCCGGTGCCGATGGCGGCCACCGGCGCGGTCTCGCTGATCCTGTGGGCGCTGATCCTGATCGTCTCGCTGAAATACGCGGTGCTGATCCTGCGCGCGGACAACCGGGGCGAGGGCGGCATCGTCGCGATGCTGGCGCTGCTCGGCGCGCGGCACGCCGAAGCCAGGACACGGCAGGCCTTGCTCCTCACCGTCGGCCTCGTCGGCGCGGCCCTGCTCTACGGCGACGGCGCGATCACACCGGCGATCTCGGTACTCTCGGCCATCGAGGGCCTGAAGGTCGAGGCGCCGGGGCTGTCGCGCTTCGTCGTGCCGATCACCCTCGCGATCCTGGTCGGCGTCTTCGCCGTCCAGCGCAAGGGCGTCGCCGTGATCGGGCAGGTCTTCGGGCCGGTGATGCTGGTCTGGTTCGTGGTGCTTGCCCTCATGGGCGTCGGCGGCATCGTCCATGCCCCGCAGATCCTGTCCGCGGCCAACCCGCTGAAGGCGGTGGAGTTCGTGACCCATGCCGGCTGGTACGTCAGCTTCGCCATGATGGGCGCGGCCTTCCTGGCCGTCACCGGCGGCGAGGCGATGTATGCCGATCTCGGGCATTTCGGCGCCTCGGCGATCCGCAAGGCCTGGTTCTGCCTCGTGCTGCCGGCGCTGGTGATCCATTATTTCGGGCAGGGCGCGCTGCTCATCGTCGAGCCGGACGCCATCGAGAGCCCGTTCTATCGCCTCGCGCCGGCCTGGGCGCACTACCCGCTGATCGGGCTGGCGACGCTCGCCGCCGTGATCGCCTCGCAGGCGGTGATCTCCGGCGTCTTCTCCCTGACGCAGCAGGCGATCCAGCTCGGCTTCATGCCGCCGATGCGCGTCGTCCACACGGCGAGCGAGGAGCGTGGCCAGATCTACGTTCCGGCGGTGAACTGGCTGCTGGCGCTGGCCACCATCGCCGCGGTGCTGATCTTCGGCTCGTCCGACGCGCTGGCCGGCGCCTACGGCATCGCGGTCTCGGCGCTGATGGCGATCACCACGCTGCTGGCGGCGCTCGTCGCGCTCAAATGGGGCTACAACCCCATCGCCGTCTTCGCGCTCAACGGGGCCTTCCTCGTCATCGACCTCGTCTTCCTCTCGGCCAACAGCGTGAAGCTGTTCGAGGGCGGCTGGTTTCCGCTGGTGCTCGCCTTCACCGTCGCCTTCCTGATGCTGACCTGGATGACCGGCAACCGCCTGCTGGAGCAGAAGCGCAAGACGCTGCGTCAGCCGGAGGAGGCGTTTCTCGCCGCGCTCAAGGCCAACCCGCCGATCACCCTGCCCGGCACCTCGGCCTTCCTCTCGGCCGGCATCCACGGCATCCCCCTGCCGATGGTCCGGCTCGTCGAGCGCAGTCACGCCCTGCACCAGCGGGTCCTGATCGTCACGGTGCTCTACGAGGAGGACCCGGTGATCGCCACGAAGGACCGGGCCGAGGTCACGCGGATCACGGACGACATCATCCGCGTGACCCTTCGCTACGGCTTCATGCAATCGGCCTCGATTCCCGAGGGCCTGCGCTGCGCCGTGGCGAGCGGCCTGTTTCCGGGCGCGTTCCTCGAGGACATGACCTATTTCGTCGGCCACGAGGTTGTGATTCCCTCGGCCGACCATCCCGGCATGTCCGTCTGGCGCGAGGGTCTGTTCGCCTTCCTGAAGCGCAACGCCGAGCGCTCCGGCGCGCATTTCTGCATTCCCGCCCGCCAGGTGGTCGAGGTCGGCACCGAGATCGAGATCTGAAACCTCACTCGTCGTCGAAGGTATTGGCCTTCAGGCGCTGCTGCGAGGCGATGCATTCGCGCATCGCGTCCTCGATCTTGGCATCCTTGGCGCCGCCATAGACCGAGATGTCGTCGATGCACTTGAGGAAGTAGCCGGTCGTGAAGCTCTCGTTGAGCGCGATGAACGACTTCCCGAAGCGCGTGGCGAGCTGCATGCGGTCCATCGCCGGGGCCTTGGCCCAGGCGGTCAGCGGATCGCTCATCGTCAGCGCCTTCGCAGGAATCGGAAGGACGAGGGCAACGGCGAGCGGCAGGACAGTCTTGAGACGCATGGTGCAAAAACCTCCCGGATGCTTTTCTTGAAGATCCCATATTTTTACGCGGAGATCCCAACAAGCCCGGATGTAGAGTTTTTTCTCCGCAAAGCAAAACGGTTCAAGGTCTGGTGATGTCTGTGCTGGTAGTGATTTAATCTTATCTTATTCTTCTTTCGCGCATGCCACGCGAATGGCCGATGGCGAATCCATCCATGAAGCCCGTCACCTACCGTCAAGGCGCCGCACCTTTGCCCCAGTGCGTTGTCAACGCGGCTGTGAAGACCGGGACGTGCGATCCAACGTCCGGCCGGGAGCGACCCCCAGCATGACCGACACCATCCCGCAGGCGCTGGCGATCCGCCTGCGCCAGCAGGCGATCCTCTCCGATTTCGGCGTCGAGGCCCTACGCGCCACGGAACTCCTACCGCTGTTGCAGCGGGCGACCGAACTCTGTGCCGAGGGCATGAAGGCCGAGTTCTGCAAGGCGCTCGAATACCATCAGGCTCAGGATTGCCTGATGGTCTGCGCGGGCGTGGGCTGGGGCGCGGACGTGGTCGGCAAGGCGATCGTCGGGGCCGATCTCGCCTCGCCCGCGGGCTTCGCTATGAAGACCGGCCGGCCGGTGATCTCGAACCACCTGGAGAACGAGACCCGCTTCCGCACGCCCGAGCTGATGGCCGCGCACGGCGTGCGACGCGCCATCAACGTGCTGATCTCCAACCGCGACGGCCATTACGGCGTGCTGGAGGTCGACGACACCCGCGAGGGCGTTTTCGGCGAGGCCGACATCGCCTTCATGCAGGGGTTCGCCAACCTCGTCGGCGGGGCCATCGAGCGGCAGCGCGCGGAGGCGCGGCTCAAGGCGGCGCTGGAGCGTCAGGACCTGCTCACGCGCGAGATGAGCCACCGCGTCAAGAACAGCCTCGCCGTCGTCGCCGGGCTGTTGTCCCTACAGGGGCGCGGCACCGAGAACGAGGACGTGAAGCGGGCGCTGGCCGACGCCCAGAGCCGCGTTGAGGCGATTGCCCAGGTCCACGATCAACTCTGGCGCCAGCCCGACGTGACGACGATCGACCTCGCCGCCTTTCTCGAAGCGCTCTGTGCGAGCCTCCAGGTCAGCGCCGGCCCGCACAAACTCGTCTGCCGCGCCGAAACCCTCGCGCTTTCCGCCGACCTCGCCGTGCCGCTCGGGCTGTTCGTGAACGAGCTCGTGACCAATGCGATCAAGTACGCCTACCCGGCGGACGCGGCGGATGCCTTGGGCGAGATCCGTGTCGAGGCATCCGCGGCCGCCGACGGCGGCCTCCTCGTCGCCATCGCCGACGACGGCGTGGGCCTGCCCGAGGGCTTCGACCCGGCCACCGCTCGCAAGAGCCTCGGCATGCGCATCGTCAACAACCTCGCCCGGCAGCTGGAGGGGACGCTGAGCGTGGTGCCGGGCAAGGGCGCGCGGTTCGAGTTGCGGATGATGCCGCGGGGGTGAGGCCGGCCGCGAGGGCGGTGCGCCGCCCTCACACCAGCCCGAGCTTCTCCGCCAGCCCGATCCGCTGCAGCTTGCCGGTGGCGCCCTTGGGGATCTCGTCGAGGATCACGATCCGGGCCGGCACCTTGAACGCCGCGAGACGCTCGGAGGCGAAGCTGCGGATGTCCTTCTCGACGGCGGTGACACCCTCGCGCAGCACGATCGCGGCGGCGACGTCCTCGCCCAGCTTGTCGTGCGGCATGGCGAAGGTCACGCATTGCGACACGGCCGGGTGGTCCATCAGGATCTCGTCGACCTCGCGCGGCGAGATCTTCTCGCCGCCGCGGTTGATGATCTCCTTGAGGCGACCGGTGATCGAGAGGTAGCCCTCGGGTGTCAGCACGCCCTGGTCGCCGGTGCGGAACCAACCCTGGCGGGTGAAGGCCTCTGCATTGGCCTTCTCGTTGTTCTCGTAGCCCGCCATGACGTTGTCGCCGCGGATCACGATCTCGCCGGTCTCGCCGGCCGGCAACGGCTCGCCCGCGAGGTCGACGATGGCGATCTCGGGGCCTGCCGCCAGACCGACCGAGCCGGCATGGTGGGCTTTCGGCGGCAGCGGGTTCGAGGCCATCTGGTGGGCGGCCTCGGTCATGCCGTAGGCCTCGATCACCGGGGCGCCGAAGGTCGCCTCCAACTCGTTCATGACCTGCGGCGGCAGGGACGAGGACGACGAGCGGATGAAGCGCAACGGCGTCGACTCGATCACCTCCTTGTTGCGCGCGGCGCGGCCGAGGATCGCCTGATGCATGGTCGGGACGCCGGTGTACCAGGTCGGCTTCACCTCACCCATCCAGCCGAAGAACTTGAGCGCGTTGAAGCCCGGCGTGCACGAGACCTGACCGCCCGCCGAGAGCGGGGCCAGAATGCCCGCGATCAGACCGTGGATGTGGAACAGCGGCATGATGTTGAGGCCGCGATCCTCCGCGGTGAAGGCCAGCGCGTTGCGAATGTTGCGGGCCGAGGCGCAGACGTTCGACTGCTTCAGCGGCACGATCTTCGGACGCGACGTGGTGCCCGAGGTGTGCAGCACCAGCGCGATGTCTTCGGGTTGCGCCGTGCCACCGTTCTCGGTCGGGCCCGGTCCCTCAGTGGCGAATGACAGCGAAAAGCTGCCCGCGCCCTGGTCCGGCGTCGGGGTCAGGCGGGCGACGGCGACGCCGAGCTTTTCCGCGATGGCGACGGCCGGCGACTCGCTGCCCTCGGTGACGATCAGCAGCCGCGCGTTGAGGTCGTTCAGGTAGAACTCGAACTCGTCCGCCTTGTAGGACGGATTCAGGGGCGCCGAGGTGCAGCCGGCGGCGACCGCGATGAAGGCGGTCGCCATCTCCGGGCCGTTCGGCAGCACGATCGCCACCCGGTCGCCGCGGCCGATTCCTTGCGCGTTCAGCTCCGCGACGGTGCGCTCGGCCAGCGCGCGCAGCGCCTTGAAGGACAGCGGCACGCCGCCGGGGCTCGACAACGCGGTGGCGTCGTCGGCGCCGGTCCGGATCAGGGCGTGAAGGGTGGTTGCGTCGGCCACGTCGGTGTTCCTAACGGCTGAAATATCGAAGACGAATCAGGCTTTGGCGATGGCGAGGCGGCCGTTGGCCGTCTCCAGGCTCTGCGACAGCAGCCGCATCAGCGCGTAGACGCTGCCGATATGCGGCGTCGGCACGTCGATCAGCCGGCCGAGTTCGATCACCGAGCCGACGAGCGCCTCCAGCTCGATCGGCCGGCCGGCCTCGACGTCCTGCAACATCGAGGTCTTGTGCGCGCCGACCTTCTCGGCACCGGCAATGCGCTTGTCGATGCCGACTTTGAAGGTGATGCCGAGCGTGTTCGCGATTTTTTCCGCCTCCTTCATCATCGCGGTGGCGAGTTCGCGCGTGTCGGGGAAGCGGCAGATGTCTTCCAGTGTCGCGTGACTGAGCGCGGAGATCGGGTTGAAGCTCAGGTTGCCCCAGAGCTTGAGCCAGATCTCGGCGCGGATGTCGCCGGTCACCGGGGCCTTGAAGCCGGCCTTGGTCAGGCGGCGCGACAGGTCGAGCGCGCGCTCGGACTTGGTGCCGTCGAGTTCGCCGAGGCCGAAGCGGTTGCCCTCGATCACCGTCACGGTGCCGGGATCGGTCAGCACGGCCGCCGGATAGACCACGGAGCCGATCACCTGGCGCGGATCGAGATGCGCCGCGATGACGCCGCCCGGATCGGCGGTCTCGAGTTGCGTGCCCGCGTACTGCCCGCCGTAGCCGCCGGAGAAGTACCACCACGGAATGCCGTTCTGCATGGTCACGACCAGGGTGTCGGGACCGATCAGGTGCTTGAGATCGGCCGCGATCGGCCCGACCTGATGCGCCTTGACCGTGAGCAGCACGATGTCGTGCGGCCCGGCCTGCTCCATGGACTTCACGGCCTTGACCGACTTGGCGTGGAGAACGGTGCCGTCCTCCTCGATCAGCCGCAGGCCGTCGCTGGCGATCGCGTCCGCATTGCTGCGGGCGATGAAGGTGACGTCCTCGCCGGCTTCCGCCAGCCTGACCCCGAGATAGCCGCCGATGGCTCCGGCGCCGACGATCGCGATGCTCATGCTTCAGTCCGTTTCTGGGTCCTGACCGAGGCGCCCGCCGCGTCCGTCGCGCCGCCGGTGCCTGCTCGTGCCGCGACCCGGAGGTCGCGTGATGATTCTATGTTCGATCGGCCTGCCGGGCACCCGGCCGTTCGTCTACTCGAAGCGGTTCGACAACGTTCCGATGCCCTCGATTACGACCTCGACGGTCCCGCCCTTCGGGATCGGCCCGACGCCGTTCGAGGTGCCGCAGGCGATCACGTCGCCGGGCTCCAACGTCATGCCCTGCGACAGCAGCGAGACCAGCCGCGCGGGCGAAAAGATCATGTCCGAGACCGGGTAGTTCTGGCGCTCGCGCCCGTTCACCAGGGTGCGCACCGTCAGGGTCGCCGGATCGAGGCCGGTGGCGATGACCGGGCCGAACGGGCCGAACCCGTCGAGGCCCTTGGCACGGCACCATTGGGTAAAGCTCGCATCCGCCTTGAGGATGGATGGGGCCGTGACGTCGTTGATGCAGGTGTAGCCGAAGATGTGAGACGCGGCCTCGGTCTCGTCGAGGTCGCGCGCCGGCTTGCCGATGACGATGCCGAGTTCGCCCTCGTACATCGCCCGGCCGGCCGCCTCCGGCACCGCGATCACCGCGCCCGAGGGGCGATAGGTGTTGGCCGGCTTCAGCAGGAACAGCGGCGCCTCCGGACGCGCCAGCTCCTGCTTCTCCGCCATCGCATGGAAGTTGTTCCAGAGCGCGATCAGCTTCGAGGGGCGGCAGGGCAGGGCGACCGTGACCTCGGCGAGGTCCACCGTCTCGCCGGTCGGCGCCGGGTCGCCGAACAGTTCGCCCGTGAAGACGGCGATGCGGTCGCCGTCGAGACGGCCGAAGCCGTCCCGGCCGTCTTGTGTGTACCGGATCCAGAGGGCCATACCTCAGGCGCTCCGGGCGATCACGCGGGCCCGCCAGGGCTTGAGCACCGCGATGGCCAGCAGCGATGCCAGGATGTTGGCGCCGGCGGCGACGAGAAACACGCCGTCCCAGCTGCCCGTGCTCTGCTGCAGGTAGTTCGCGGCCGGCACGAGCAGGGCCGCCGTGCCCTTGGCGGTGTAGAGCAGCCCGGCATTCGTCGCGGCGAACTTGGAGCCGAAGGTGTCGGTGCAGGTCGAGGGGAACAGCGAGTAGATCTCGCCCCAGGCGAAGAACACGAAGCCCGAGAGCAGCACGAACCAGAGCGGGTCGTGACCCCAGAGGTAGAGCATGAAGATGCCGGCGCCTTCCATCGCGAAGGCGATGAACATCGTGTTCTCGCGGCCGATCCTGTCGGAGACCCAGCCGAAGAACGGACGCGTCAGGCCGTTGAGCACCCGGTCGATCGTCGCGGCGAAGGTGATCGCCACCATGGTCAGCCCGAGGATGGTCACGGGGATCTTGTCGACGCCGATATCGGCCGCGATCGGCTTCAGGTTGGCGGTGATCATCAGGCCGCCGGCGCCGACGATGACGAACATCAGGTACATCAGCCAGAAGATCGGCTGTCGGGCGACCTCGCCCGGGGTGTAGTTGCGCCGGGTCTGGATGACGCTGGCATTGGCAACCGCCCGCTGAACCTGACCCTTCTTCGGGGAGGCGAGGAACACGGCGAGCACGCAGACGATCAGGCCCTGGCCGATGCCGAAATAGAAGAACGCGGACTGGAAGCCCTGCTCGGAGATCATCCACTGGATCGGGGCGACGGTCAGCGCCGACCCGGCACCGAAGCCGGCGGCGGTGATGCCGGCGGCCAGCCCGCGCTTGTCTGGAAACCACTTCAGCGCGCTGCCGACGCAGGTGCCGTAGACCGCGCCCGCGCCGATGCCGGCCACGACCTGGCCGAGATAGAACATGTTCAGCGTCTCGGCGTAGGAGTTGATCACCCAGCCGATGCCGCAGAGCAGGCCGCCGAACAGCACCACGACCTTCGGGCCGTACTTGTCGACGAACCAGCCCTCGACCGGCACGAGCCAGGTCTCGAACAGCACGAACAGGGTGAAGGCCCACTGGATCGCGGCCCGGTCGAAGCCGAACTTCTTCTGGATGTCGGGGACGAAGAAGGTCCAGCCGTATTGGAGGTTGGCGATCATCACCATGCAGATCACGCCGAGAACGAGCTGACCCCAGCGGCCGAAGGGCGGAGCATCCGCCACGGAGGCGGAATAGGCGCCGGGTATGGGGTCGGCGGCTTGCAGGGCCATAGTCGCAATCCTCGGTCTGCGTTTTCTTGTGCGTGCGCTTACACTTTGCATCCACGCTTCTAGTTGGGTGCATTTTGAATACAACTGCCTTGACCATGGGCAGATCGCAGCGCTCGCCGCAAAATATTTGGCACTAGCCTCTAAAAAATTTGAACTGCACTGCGGCATCGGCAGGCGAAGCCGCTGGCGGCCACCGGACCAAGTCCCTGGCATCGCGGGGCGTTCCCGGAGCGGGGCGTCGCTTGACAGGCGGCGGCCCGCCATGGTCGGAACACCCTGGCTTTTCGCGGTCGCCCAGGCGGTCCGCACGAGTGCAACGGTGCGGGCGAGGAACGGCGCGTGAGGCTGAGCATGAGGTTGCGACGGGCGGGTGGGCCTGCCTTGGTCCGCCATCTGCCGGGTCTGCTCCTGGCTCTGGCTTTCATCCTCGGTGCCGCGCTGCCGGGCACGGCCCTGGCGCAGGGCGAGGTCCGCAAGAGCTTCGACGATTGGCAGCTGCGCTGCGAGACGCCGGCCGGGGCCAAGTCCGAGCAATGCGCGCTGGTGCAGTACGTCGCCGCCGAGGACCGGCCGAACCTCACCCTCGTCGTCATCGTGCTCAAGACCGCCGACAACCGCGGCTACCTGCTGCGCGTGGTCGCCCCGCTCGGCGTGCTGCTGCCCTCGGGGCTCGGCCTGAAGATCGACAACAACGACATCGGCCGCGCCGGCTTCGTGCGCTGCCTCACCACGGGCTGCGTCGCCGAAGTGGTGATGGACGACGGGCTGCTGCGCACCTTCAAGGCGGGCAAGCAGGCAACCTTCATCGTCTTCCAGACGCCGGAGGAGGGGGTCGGGATCCCGCTCTCGCTCAAGGGCTTCGACACCGGCTTCGAGTCGATGAAATAAATTCGTCCGATTTCGGTGCCACTGGCGCTGGACGTGGGACGAATCGGAACGGGTACCATGCGGAAACGGGGTCAGGCGGCGGCATCGCTCGCGCTCGCGCTCACCGGCATCGGTGCCGCGCAGGCGGAATCGGGCAGCTTCTTCAAGAACATGTTCGGCGGTGTCGGGACGAGCAGCGGTGGCGAGGTGCCGAGCCTCAGCGGGCCGAAGCTGCAGGACCCCGAAGAGGCCTATTGCCCGCAGATCGACGTGCGGGACGGCGGGGCCGCCATGCAGGCCTTCGCCGGGGCGGCCGGCGACAACAGCCGTCTTCGCCACCAGCTCACCTTCGGCCAGATGAGCCGCGAATGCACGGTGCGTGCGGGCGGTGCCGTCGGAGTCCGGGTCGGCGTGCAGGTCCGGGCGCTCCTCGGGCCGGCCGGCGCGCCGGGCACCTTCGAGGCGCCGCTCACGGTTTCACTCAAGTACAACGACAGGGTCGTCGCCTCGCAGACCCGCCGGGTCGCGATCGCGATCCCGGCCGGCGCAGCGCAGGGGCAGACCTCCGTGGTGGCGGACGAGCTCCTCGTGCCCGCCGACATGGCAGTCGGCTACGACATCGAGGTGGCGCTCGCCGGTACGCCCCCCCGCCCCAAGGCACCGGCCCGAAGCGCCGCC
>NZ_VRVE01000075.1:0-21456 GCF_008040035.1 Methylobacterium sp. WL9 | reverse complement strand
CCACGAAGCAGGCCGGCGCCCCCAAGGCGCCCGCCGCGAAGGCCGCTCCGTCGCGGACCGCCGCCCCGGCCCCGCAGGCTGATTCGGAGGAGTGAGCGCCTGACGCCCTCTCCATAGCATTCACCAACGGCCGCGATCCGAACTCATCGGATCGCGGCCGTCGCCGTTTCAGGTCGTCGGTGCGGCCACGCGTTGGCGCAGGCCGGTGATCACCGCCTTGAGCATGTCGGCGCCGACCTCCGCCGTGGCGAGGGTGTTGCGCGCCGAGTAGATCCGCTCGTGCACGAAGGCGAGTTTGGCGATCACTGCAGGCGTGAGCTTGAACGGGTAGAGCGCCGGCTGGCCCATGGAGCGGTTGAGCGAGTTCACCGCGTAGGTCAGCGGCATCCAAGCGGCGATCAGACGCCCGAAATCGCCGGCGCTGTAGGGATCGAAGTCGATCACCACCAGCCCGTCCTCGATATCCTCCGGAGCTGTGCGCAGCTTCGGCCGCACCTGGATCTCGAAGGCAGAGGCTGTCTCCAGCGTGTCGACGATGTGCAGGTAGTGGGCGAAGGTCTCGGCGAAATCCTCCCACGGGTGGGCGGTGGCGTAGGAGGAGACGTGGGTCTCCTCCCAATGCGGCGGCGGGCCGTTGCGGTAGTGGTTCTGCAGGGCCTTGCCGTAATCGGCGCTCTCGTCCCCGAAAATCACGCGGCAGGTCGGCAGGCTCGTGTCGTAGCGGACGAGCACGTCCCAGAAATAATGCCCGATCTCGTGGCGGAAATGCCCGAGCAGCGTCCGGTAGAACTCACCGAACAGCACGCGCCGCCGCTCGCGCTCGGCGTCATCCGCTTCCGCGATGTTGAGGGTGATCAGGCCGTTGTCGTGTCCGGTGAGCACGGGTGGGCCGGGCGCCTGGTTCTCGGCCGGATCGGCCAGGAAATCGAAGCCGAGGCCGTCGGAATATTCTTCGCGGTTGGCGAGCGGCAGGCCGAGCCGCATCAGCGTATAGAACAGCCGGTGCTTGGCCGCCTCGATCTGGCGCCAGCGGGTCAGGTTCTTCTCGATGGTGATGTCGGGCACCAGCCGGTTGTGACGGCAGGCGATGCAGTACGGCTCGGCGGAATCGGCCGGCACCATCCAGTTGCAGGCGTCATGCGCCGCGTTGGCGCAGAACCGGAGTTTCGCGCCCGGATTCGCATAGGCGTGGAAGAGGTCGTCGCCGGAGGGTTCGAGCGCCGACATCTCGTGGACTTCGGTGACGAAGCCGAGCCGCCGCTGGCAGCTCTCGCACGAGGTGCTCTCGAACGAGATCGGCTGGTCGCAGGCTTGGCACTGGAAGATCTTCATGGGCCTGTCTCGATCGTGCCCGAGGCGCTTGGGGCTGTCTTCGCAGCCGAAGCGACACGTCCTGACCAAGCGGAACCGGGATCGGGAAGTTCCGTCTCCCGGCGTCGCGCCGCCGGATCAGGCGACGTGCCGTTTCTTCTTGCCCTCGGTGAGCACGAGGCGCTCGATCTCGCCGACGCGGCGGTCTTCCTCGGTCTCGCAGAACGGGCATCTGGTGAGCACCGGCCCGTCGGCGGTGAACTCGATCTCCTGGTCGTCCGGCACCTCGACGCCGAAGGCGTAGAACTCGCCGCAGGCGTTGCAGTAGAGCCCGACATTCGTCACGCCGAGCCGCCGCTTCAGGGTCGGCAGAGGCATGCCCGGCGCCGTCGCGAGATGAAGTCGGTGTTGCGGCATCGTCGGCGGGCCTTGCGGTTGCGAAGGGCAGGGGACAGGAGCGGTCACCGCCGGAATACCGCAACCGGGAGCACGGATCTTGCTTTTTCCGGGCTCTATCCGCGGCCACGTGTATAAGGCCCGAGCCCGACGGGCTCCGCTATCACGGGGTCCGAGCCACCGAAGCGGGAGCCTTCGTGTCGATTCAAGCCGCGCTGCACCACGTCACCCATTACCGCTACGACCGGCCGATCACGATCGCTCCCCATGTGATCCGGCTGCGGCCGGCCCCGCATGCGCGCACGCGGATTCCGTCCTACGCGCTGAAGGTCTCGCCCGAGCACCACTTCATCAACTGGCAGCAGGATCCGAGCGGCAACTGGCTCGCCCGCGTGGTGTTTCCGGAGAAGAGCACGGAACTGCGGATCGAGGTCGACCTCACCGCGGACCTCGCGGTGATCAACCCGTTCGACTTCTTCGTCGAGCCCTATGCCGGCTCCTATCCCTTCGCCTATGCGGACGGCCTGCAGACGGAGCTCGCCCCCTACCTCGCCGTCGATGACGGGCACGGGCCGGAGATCGACGCCTTCCTGGAGCGGCTGCCGAAGGTGACCGGCACGGTCTCGTTCCTGGTGGCGCTGAACGAGCTGGTCCGCTCCGAGATCGCCTACTCCACCCGCTACGAGGAAGGCGTACTGAGCCCCGCGGAGACGTTGCGGGCCAAGCTCGGCTCCTGCCGCGACTCGGCCTGGCTGCTGGTGCAGGTGCTGCGCCGGATCGGCTTCGCCGCCCGTTTCGTCTCGGGCTACCTGATCCAGCTCGTGCCCGACACCACTGCGGTCGAGGGGCCGGAGGGCACGAAGACCGACTTCACCGACCTGCATGCCTGGGCCGAGGTCTACCTGCCCGGCGCCGGCTGGATCGGCTTCGACGCCACCTCGGGCCTGCTCACCGGCGAGGGCCATATCCCGCTGGCGGCGAGCCCGCATTACCGCTCGGCCGCGCCGATCTCGGGCACCACCGAGCCCGCCGGCACCGAGTTCGGCTACGAGATGCGGATCACCCGCGTCGCGGAATCGCCGCGCATCACCAAGCCGTTCTCCGGTACGGTCTGGGAGGCGATGGATGCCCTCGGCGAGCGGGTCGACGCGGACCTCGCCGCCCAAGACGTGCGCCTGACCATGGGCGGCGAGCCGACCTTCGTCTCGATCGACGATTACGAATCCCCCGAGTGGAACGCCTCCGCCGTCGGCCCGACCAAGCGCGGCCTCGCGGACCAGCTCGTGCGCCGCCTGCGCGACCGCTTCGGCAAGCACGGCCTGCTGCATTACGGGCAGGGCAAGTGGTACCCGGGCGAGAGCCTGCCGCGCTGGGCCTTCGCCCTGTTCTGGCGCAAGGACGGCGTGCCGATCTGGAAGAACCCGTCGCTGATCGCCCTCGAGGACGGCCCGCGCGACGCGACGACGGACACGGCACGCGCGCTGGTCGATTCGCTCGCGGCGCGCCTCGGCCTCTCCGGCTTCGTGATCCCGGCCTATGAGGACGACGCCTACTGGAAGGCGCGCGAGAGCGTGCTGCCGGACAACGTCACCCCTGCCGACGCCAAGAGCGGCAGCCCCGAGAACGACGCCCGCATGGCCCGGGTCTCGGCCCGCGGCCTGACCAACCCGACCGGCTTCGTGCTGCCGGCCGGCAGCCTCGCGGCGGGCGATGACCGGGTTTGGGTCTCGGAATCCTGGGTGTTTCGGCGCGGCGCGCTGTTTCTGACGCCGGGCGATTCTGCGGCCGGCTTCCGGCTGCCGCTCGCCTCGCTCCCCTACGTGCCGCCCGAATCCTATCCCTACTATCACCCGCAGGATCCGCTTGAGGATCGCGGCGACCTGGCCGTGACGGACATCTCCGATGGCCGGGGCGGCCCGAACCGCGCCAACGGTGCCGGAATCGAGGGCGTGGCCGTGCGCACCGCCATCACCGTCGAGGCGCGCGACGGGCGGCTCTGCGTGTTCATGCCGCCGCTGGAGCGCGTCGACGAGTATCTCGAGCTCGTCGGTCATCTCGAAGCCGCCGCCGCCGAGATCGGCCAGCCGCTCCATATCGAGGGCTACGAGCCGCCCTACGATCCGCGCATCGGGCTGATCAAGGTCACGCCCGATCCCGGCGTGATCGAGATCAACGTCCACCCCGCCGCCTCCTGGCGCGAGGCGGTCGACATCACCATGGGCCTCTACGAGGATGCCCGGCAGACCCGCCTCGGGGCGGAAAAATTCATGACCGACGGGCGCCACACCGGCACCGGCGGCGGCAACCACCTCGTCCTCGGCGGCGTCACTCCGGCGGATTCGCCGTTCCTGCGCCGGCCCGATCTGTTGAAGAGCCTGACGCTGTACTGGCAGCGCCACCCGGCGCTCTCCTACCTGTTCGCCGGCCTCTATGTCGGGCCGTCGAGTCAGGCGCCGCGGATGGACGAAGCCCGCCACGACGGGCTCTACGAACTCGAGATCGCCCTCGGGCAGGTTCCGACGCCCGACGAGCCGAACATCCCGCACTGGCTGGTCGACCGGCTCTTCCGCAACATCCTGGCGGACGTCACAGGCAACACCCACCGGGCCGAGATCTGCATCGACAAGCTCTACAACCCGGACAGCCCGACCGGGCGCCTCGGCCTCCTGGAGTTCCGCTCCTTCGAGATGCCGCCGGATGCGCGTATGAGCCTCGCGCAGCAGTTGCTGATCCGGGCGATCGTCGCCTGGGCCTGGCGCGAGCCGCAGGGCGGCTCCTGTGTCCGCTGGGGCACGGCGCTGCACGATCGCTTCATGCTGCCGCATTTCCTCTGGGCGGACTTCCTCGACGTGCTGGAAGACCTGAAGCGTGCCGGCTACGCTTTCGATCCGAAGGCCTTCGAGGCGCAGGCCGAGTTCCGCTTCCCCGTCTTCGGGCGGGTCGAGCAGGGCGGCGTGAGCCTCGAATTGCGCCAGGCGCTGGAGCCCTGGCACGTCCTGGGCGAGGAAGGATCGGGCGGCGGCACCGTGCGCTACGTGGATGCCTCCGTCGAGCGGCTGCAGGTGAAGGTCGAGGGTTTCAACCCCGCCCGGCACCTGATCGCCTGCAACGGTCGTCGCCTGCCGATGACCGCGACCGGTCGCTCCGGCGAGGCGGTGGCGGGCCTGCGCTTCAAGGCGTGGCAGCCGGCCTCGTCGCTCCACCCGACGATCCCGGCCCACGGCCCGCTGACCTTCGACGTGCTCGACACCTGGAGCGGGCGCTCGCTCGGTGGCTGCCGCTATCACGTCAGCCATCCGGGCGGCCGCAACTACGACAGCTTCCCGGTCAACGCCTACGAGGCGGAGGGCCGCCGGCTCGCGCGCTTCGAACCGCAGGCGCACACCCCCGGTCAGATCGAGATGCCGCCCGAGGAGCGCTCGATCGAGTTCCCCCTCACCCTCGACCTACGAACGCCGGCACCGCGATGACCTCGGGGGGGGCGCTCGCTCTGGACATGCAGGCGGCGGGGTCGGCGTTCGACCCGGTCCAGAGCTGGATCGACGGCTACGACCAGCGGCCGGGGCTCGTGGACGAGTTGCTCGACGCCGACGGCTATCTGCGCGGCGCGTGGCCGCGCTTCCTCGAACGCTTCGGCCAGCTCGGCGAGCAGGAGGTCCGGGCGCGCTTCCTGTCGGGGGAGCGGCACATCCGCGATGCCGGCATCTCCTACCGGGTCTACGGCGACCAGCGCGAGCATGCCTGGCCGCTCGGGCCCCTGCCGCTGGTGATCGATTCGCGCGACTGGGCGGAGCTGTCGGCGGGCATCGTCCAGCGCGCCGGCCTGATGGAGCGGATCGTCTCCGACATCTACGGGCCGGGCCGCCTCATCGCCGAGGGTCTGCTGCCGGCCGCCGCCGTCGCCGGCAGTCCCGAATTCCTGCATCCCGCCCACGGCATCGTGCCGCCGGGCGGACGTCACCTCCAGATCTATGCCGCCGACGTCGGCCGGGGACCGGACGGGCGCTGGCGGGTGCTGGCCGACCGGACGCAGGCCCCCTCCGGCCTCGGCTTCGCGCTGGAGAACCGGATGGTGCTCGCCCGCGCCTATCCGGACCTGATCTCGGACCTGCACGTCGAGCGCCTGCCCGGCTTCTTCCAGAGCCTCCGCGAGGGCCTGACCCAGGCCTGCGAGCGCAGCGATCCGCGCATCTGCCTGCTGACGTCCGGCCCCTACAGCAGCACCTATGTCGAGCAGGCGGCGTTGGCGCGCTATCTCGGCTTCCTCCTCGTCGAGGGCGACGACCTCGTGGTGCAGGACGGCCTGCTGCATGTGCGCACCGTCGCCGGCCTCAAGCGCGCCGACGCCCTCTGGCGGCGGATCGACGGCGACTATCTCGACCCGATGGAGCTGCGTTCCGACAGCCGCCTCGGCGTGCCCGGCATCCTCGACGTGCTGCGCCGGGGCGGCGTGGTCGTCGGCAACATGCCGGGCTCGGGCGTGCTCGAATCCGGGGCGCTCGGCCCCTACCTGCCGCGCATCGCAGAACGGCTGCTCGGCGAGAGCCTGCGCCTGTCCGATCCGCCGACCTGGTGGTGCGGCGATCCCGCGAGCCTCGCGCATGTGCGCGCCAACCTCGACGGGATGACCCTGCGCCCGGCCGCGACCCCCGTGCGCGGTCCCGAGCGCGACGCCATCCTCGGCCCGCACGCCCTCGACGCCGCTCGCGAAAAGGCGATCGCGGCGCTGCGCGACCGTCCCTTCGACTGGGTCGGGCAGGAGACGAGCCCGCTCTCGACCATGCCGGCCTGGTCCGAGGGGCGTCTCGTCGCCCGGCCCTTCGTCATGCGCGTTTTCGCCACCGCCACCCGCGACGGCTGGCGCGTGATGCCGACCGCCTTCTGCCGCACCGCGGAGCGGGAAGGAGCCGACCCCACCGAGATGCGGAACGGCATCCGCTCGGCCGATGTCTGGGTGGTGTCGGATTCGCCTGTCGAGACCCCGCCGCTGCTCTCGACGATCACGCCGAAGATCCGGCGCATCGCCGGGCATCTGCCCTCGCGCGCCGCCGACAACCTGTTCTGGCTCGGCCGCTATCTCGAGCGGGCGGAGGGCGTGATCCGCCTGGTCCAGACCCATCTCGGCCGCCTCGCCGGCACGCTCGCCGCCGATACCGGCAGCGACGTCGGTACGCCGACGAGCCTGCGCATCCGCGCGCTGCTCGACGAATGGGAATCGATCGCCGAGCCCGACCTGCCGACGGCCGCGCTGGCGCAGGAGGCGCTGAGCGACCGCGAGCAGGCCGGCTCGGCGCTGGCCCACGTGCTCTCGGCCCGACGTTCCGCCTCGACGCTGCGCGAGCGCCTGCCCGTCGAGGCCTGGCGGGCGCTCACCGAGTTGCAGGACCTGCTCGATTTCGGCGAGGCCTGGGAGCCGAGCGAGGCGCAGCTCTTCGGCCGCGCCGAGCGGGCGCTCGGCCATCTCTCGGCCCTGTCCGGGCTCTCCCACGAGAACATGAACCACTCGGCCGGCTGGCGCTTCTTCGACATGGGCCGGCGCATCGAGCGCGGCGTCAACACCTGCGCCTTCGCGCTCCGCTTCGCCGGCGACCAGGCCGGGGCTGAGGACCTCGGCGTGATGCTGGCGCTCTGCGATTCGCAGATCGCCTACGGCGCGCGCTACCTCACCGGCGTCAGCCTCGACGCCGTGCGCGACATGGCGCTGCTCGACCCGTTCAACCCGCGCTCCGTCGCCTTCCAGGTCCAGGAAATCGTGCGCCACCTCGACACCCTGCCGGAGCTTCGCGCCGACGGGGTGCCCGAGCCGCACCGCCGCGCGGCGCTCAAGCTCGCCGGCACCTTCGCGACGGCCGAGGCCGCCGATCTCAACGCAGCGGGGCTCGCCCGCTTCGAGACCGAGTTCGAGGACCTCGCGAGCGCCATCGCCGGCCGCTATTTTCCCGGCAATGCCGACGCCCTGCGGCCGGAGAAGCTGACGGGCCTCGCGTGATCTACAGTCTGCGCCACCTGACGACCTACCGCTACGCGCGCACCGTCCGCTACGCGCGCTGCAACCTGCGCCTTCGGCCCCGCGAGGGCGACGGCCAGCATGTGCTCGCGAGTTCCATCACGGTCACGCCGGTCCCCAAGGGCCGCGGCACCCGCGAGGAATACTTCGGGCCGCAGACCCTGACGCTCACCATCGACCAGCCGCACAAGGTGTTTTCGGTGGAGGCGACCTCGCGCGTCAGCGTCGCGCGTGCCGCCTTGCCCGATCCCGAATCCGGCCCGTCCTGGGAAGCGGTGCGCGAGGCGGCGCTCGCCCTGCCGACCCTCGGCGCCGATTCCCCGGCGCATTTCCTGTTCCCGAGCCGGCGCGTGCCGCTGGCGGCGGAGGTGACGGAGTATGCCCGGCAGAGCTTTTTGCCCGGACGCAGCGCCTATGGCGCCGCCTTCGACCTGATGAACCGCATCCGGGCCGATTTCCGCTTCGACGCCAAGGCCACCACCGTCTCGACGCCGCTGACCAAGGCCTTCGCGCTCAAGGCCGGAGTCTGCCAGGATTTCGCGCATGTCATGATCGCGGGGCTGCGCGGCCTCGGGCTGCCGGCGGCCTATGTCAGCGGCTACCTGCGCACCCGGCCGCCTGCGGGCCAGCCGCGCCTGCGGGGCGCCGACGCGAGCCATGCCTGGGTCTCGGTCTGGTGCGGGCGCGACTGGCATGGCGACGGCAGCGAAGGAGGCTGGTTCGGCCTCGACCCGACCAACGATTGCGGCGTGCGCGACGATCATATCGAGCTCGCCCGCGGGCGCGACTACGGCGACGTCGCCCCCATCGACGGCATCGTCTCCTCGCCGGGAGGGCAGAAGCTCAAGGTCGAGGTCGACGTCGTCCCGGAAGACGAAGAGCTGCCTTAGATCACGCCGCGTTTTGATCGAATCGATCAAAACGCAGAAAACGGGATCGATTCAAAAGTTGAGAGCAGGCTTCGCGCGAAAGACCGTTGCCACTTCTTCGCAGCCTGCTTGAGGCCGGCGCAGTGGACGATCGCCGGCGAAGGGCTTAAGCCGCGCCGGTTCCTGACGGTCCGCGAGTCGTCTCGCCGGGCATGGCGAGGGAGAGCGGATCTTGGTTCAGTCCATCGCGGATGTGCGGGAGGCGATCTTCGGCTTCATCGCGGCCCGCAATCCGGGCCTGCCCCCCGGCTCGGTGGACGGGCAGACCTCGCTCGTCACGAGCGATGCGCTCGATTCCATCGGCATCCTCGACCTGATGATGCATCTCGGCGAGCGCTACGGGTTCGAGATCGACGAGGACGCGTTCGACCTCGGCAATTTCGAGAGCGTCGACACGCTGGCCCACTACGTCGACGACAGGCGTTCGGGTTCTTAACGAGCCTTTCATGTCACCGACATTGCTGCATCATCTCCTCGACGGCGACGCCTGCGCGCCCGACCGCGTGGCGGTCGTCGATGGCGCGCAGGAGCTGACCTACGGCGCGTTTCGCGCGCGGGTGGCCGCGCTGGCGGCCCGCATGACCGCGCTCGGCGTCGGGCCGGGCGACCGGGTCGCGATCCTGCTGCCGAAATCCCTCTTCGAATGCGTTGCGATCTTCGCCGCCAGCGCGGCCGGCGCGGTCTTCGTGCCGATTCATCCGTCCCTGCGCCCGCGCCAGGTCCGCCACATCGTAGAGGATTGCAGCGCCCGCCTCCTCCTCACCGACGCGGCCCACCATGCGGCGCTCGGCGGCGAACTGGACGCTCTCGCCGGCTTCAGCCTGCTGACGGCCGAGGACGGGGAGGGGCTCACCGCACCTGGCACGCCCAGGAAGCCTGCCCCGGAGGGGCTCGCCGCGATCCTCTACACCTCCGGCTCCACCGGCCTGCCCAAGGGCGTGATGCTGAGCCACGAGAACCTCTTGGCCGGCACGCGCATCGTCAGGACCTATCTCGGCATCACGCCGGAGGAGCGCATCCTTTCGGTGCTGCCGTTCTCGTTCGACTACGGCCTGAACCAGCTGCTCACCAGCGTCGAGCAGGGCGCGCGGCTGGTGCTCCTGAGCTTCCGCCTCGGCGACGACGTGGTGCGGGCGATCGAGGCGCATGGGATCACCGGGCTCGCCGGGGTGCCGACCCTGTGGACGCTCCTGACCCGCGCCAGCCCGCGCTTCGCCAAGGCCGACCTCACACGTCTGCGCTACCTCACGAATTCCGGCGGAAGCCTGCCGCTGGCGACGATCCGGCGGCTGCGCGAGCGCCTGCCCGAGACCGACCTCGTGTTGATGTACGGCCTCACCGAGGCGTTCCGCTCGACCTACCTGCCGCCCGGCGAGGTCGACCGCCATCCGGATTCCATCGGCCGTGCGATCCCCGAGACCGAGATCTTTCTGGTGACGCCGGACGGCCGCCACGCGCGGCCCGGGGAGCCCGGCATCTTGCACCACAGTGGCCCGACGGTCTCGCTCGGCTACTGGGGGCGGCCGGACGATACTGCGCGCGTGCTGGTGCCGGATCCGCGCCGAACGGTCGATGACGGTCGATTGGTCTGCCGCTCCGGCGACCTCGTCGTCGCGGACGATCACGGCTTCCTGCGCTTCCTCGGCCGTGAGGACGCGATGATCAAGACGCAGGGGTTCCGCGTCAGCCCGACCGAGGTCGAGGCGGCGCTGATGGAGACCGGCGCGTTTCGCGCGGCCGCCGTGATCGGCCTGCCGGATCGCGGCGTCGGCCAGCGCATCCATGCGGTGACGGTTTCGTCCGGGAACGGTGCCGAGACGGGAGACGTGATGGGCCACCTGCGCCGCTCGCTGGCACCGCATCTCGTGCCTCGGGCGATCGAGCGGGTCGACAGCCTGCCGACGACGCCGAACGGCAAGGTCGACTACAAGCGGCTCGTGGCCGAGCGGGTCTCGGCCGAACTGGTGGCGGAGGGGGCGTTGGTCGAGGCTTGAAGACCCTCGGTCCGCGCGAGCGGGCCGCCAGCGCGACTGCGCGCCGCCGCATGTGGGGTGGATCGCGAAGAGTCCGAAAATCAGAACCTTCGCAAACCAACGAGACTTAGGGCCGTATCCGACCTGATTGCATCAGGCCGGCGGCTCTAGGCTATTGTTATGACGCGCTTTCTTACGACCGACCGGCATCCACTCGGTCGGAAAGCGCTCTAGCGGCCGTGCATGTGCGCGCTGGCCTTGGCGACCATGCGGGCGAAGGCGGTGGCTGCGGCCGAAGCCTGGACCTGGCTCGGATAGCCGAAGGGGGAGCGGGCGATGGTTTCGCCCCGCGTCCCGCGCAGCGTCCACGACCATTGGCCGGGCCGCTCCTCGCTCACCTCGAACTGCATGGATCGCTCGCCGGCACCTCATCACATGTTAAACAGCATACAGTCGCGAAAGCGGAGACGGGTTAAGGGCTTAGGCCCGATCAAGCCTTAGCCGGCCATGCAGGCCGGCTCTCCCCGCAATCCTCGTTGTTCACAGCGCTCGGCGCCTGCGTATCAGGAGGATGGGCGTCTCACCGGCCGCCCGAAGCCTTTGCACCTTGCCGTGGGCACCCTCCGGTTCGGTCGTTCGCCCGGCCGACGTCATGTACCGACTCTCCGAAACCGGAGGGCCCGCCCAGTAGGCGCCAGAATGCGTCCATGATAGCCAGATTTGTGCATGTGCACGTGAACCATCTGCCGGCTGACCGCTTCCCCGAAGTCACGGGGGATCCGATGATGAGGACAGATATGCCGCGCTTTTTCTTCGACGCGCAGAACGGCGTCGATGCCCGTGACGATGTCGGCCGCGAACTGCCCGACACGGCCGCCGCACAGCGCGTGGCGGTGACGGTCGCGGCGTTCTACGCCTCCGATCCCGATCGTCTGATCGACGAGGGCGTCATCGTCGTCAGGGTCCGTGACGAAGCCGGCGCGGTGGTCGCGACCGTGCGGCTCGCCTGCCTGGTGGAGGCGGCCTGAGACGTCAGGCGTCGTCGTCCTCTTTCTGTGGCCGGAGCACCCGCTGCACCGTCTCCAGGACGGTCCCGGCCAGTTCCGCATCGGGATCGTCGCGGGTGAGGGCGTCGCGCAGCATGGCGAGGTAGCCGCCGAGGCGCTCGTCGTAATGGTCCGAATCGATCGAGCGCAGCACGCTCGCCAGGAAGCCGATCGCCATCTGGTGGGCGACCTGCCGGGCGCTCATCTCGGACAGCCCCTCCGAGAGCGCCTTCAGGCCCTCGTCGTGGCGGCCGCTGACGGCGGCCAAGGCCGCGATCTGCTTGTCGGGCTCCATGCAAAACCTCTCGTGACCGAAATTGCCGACGTTCAGGCGTCCGAGCGGCCGTCGGCGAAGCGGCGGAACGCCTCCAGCGTCTCGGCGCTGACATGGTGCTCGATACCCTCGGCGTCGCGCCGCGCCGTCTCCGGGCTGACGCCGAGCGCGCACAGGAAGCGCTCGACGATGCGGTGACGCTCGCGCGACTGCACGGCCAGGGCCTCGCCGGAGGCCGTGAGAAACACCCCGCGATAGGGGCGCTGCTGCACCAGGCCGTCCTCGGCCAGGCGCTTGAGCATCTTGGCGACGGTGGGCTGGGCCACCCCGAGCCGGGCGGCGATGTCGACCTGCCGGGCCTCGCCGCCGTCGCCGATCAGGTCGGCGATCAGCTCGACGTAATCCTCGACGAGTTCGAGCCGGCGCGCCTCGCGGGCCTGCCGAAAGCTCTCGACATGGACTTCGGGGTCGATCAGCGGCCCGTCGGGCGCGGAGGACGGCGGTTCCCGCATGCTGTCGGCCGAGTCCTTTTCGCATCCATCCGGCAGGTGTGCCGGTGTTGTAGCCGAAGCGGGACCGATGCGTGAATCCCCAAGCGCGGATTCCTCGTACGCGCCGCGGCATCACATCCCTGTTGCAAAGCTTCGGCGCATAATTATAGCTGTTGCTATACTCGATCGGCGTCTCCGAAACGCCGGCTGCCCTCACGACCGATACGCATGCGATGGACCTCTCCTTGAACCCGATCGAGTCGAACCGCGGCTGGCGCTTCACGCGCGAGACGCAGGAACAGCCGAGCCTCGGCCATCTCAACGGCAGCGTGCCTGTCCTGGCCGGCGGGCATTGGCTGCGCCGGCTGATGGGTTTCATCGGGCCGGGCTACATGGTCTCGGTCGGCTACATGGACCCGGGCAACTGGGCGACCGACATCGCCGGCGGCTCGCAGTTCGGCTACACGCTGCTGTCCGTCATCCTGCTCTCGAACCTGATGGCGATCGTGCTGCAGGCGCTCGCCGCCCGCCTCGGCATCGCCACCGGCCGTGACCTCGCCCAGGCCTGCCGCGACCACTATCCGCGTCCCGTCGGATACGCCCTCTGGCTCGCCTGCGAAGTGGCGATCATCGCCTGCGACCTCGCCGAGGTGATCGGGACCGCGATCGCGCTCAAGCTGCTGTTCGGCATCCCGCTGGTCATGGGTGCGGTGATCACGGCGCTCGACGTGCTGCTCGTGCTGCTGCTGCTCCGGCGCGGCTTCCGCACGCTCGAAGCCTTCGTGATCGCGCTGCTCGCGGTGATCTTCGTCTGCTTCGGCATCCAGATCGCGCTCGCCGCACCGCCGATCCAGGCGGTGCTCGGCGGCTTCATTCCCTCGGCCGAGATCGTCACCAACCCGGCGGCCCTCTACATCGCCATCGGCATCATCGGGGCCACGGTGATGCCCCACAACCTCTACCTGCACTCCTCGATCGTGCAGACGCGGGCCTACCCGCGCACTGTCGAGGGCAAGCGCGAGGCCGTGCGCTTCGCCGTGGCCGATTCCACCATCGCGCTGATGCTCGCGCTGTTCGTCAACGCCTCGATCCTGATCATGGCGGCCTCGGTGTTCCATGCCGCCGGGCGCACCGAGGTGCAGGAGATCGAGCAGGCCTACGAGTTGCTCTCGCCGTTGCTCGGAATCGGCGTCGCCTCGACGTTGTTCGCCGTGGCGCTGCTCGCCTCGGGGCTCAACTCGACGGTGACCGCGACGCTCGCCGGCCAGATCGTGATGGAGGGGTTTCTCCGCCTGCGCATTCCGGATTGGGCCCGCCGGCTGATTACCCGTGCCATCGCCATCGTGCCGGTGGTGATCGTGACCGCGCTCTATGGCGACCAGGGGACGGCAAAGCTCCTGGTGCTGAGCCAGGTGGTGCTCTCGATGCAGCTGCCCTTCGCTGTGATCCCGCTGGTGCAGTTCGTGTCCAATCGCGAAAAGATGGGCGCGCTGGTGATCCCCGGCTGGCTCAAGCTGCTCTCCTGGGGGATCGCGGCGGTGATCGTGGCGCTGAACGTGAAGCTGTTGGTGGATACGGTCGCTGGGGGGTGACGGCTCGCCCGTCACAACCCAACCAACAGACAATTCCGGGACTTGCCGAAGGCGAGAACCCGGAACCTGCCCGAGACGCCGTGCCCAGTCGTGGGTTCCGGTTTCCGCTTCGCGGCCCCGGAATGACGAGCGAGGGTGGTGAAAGCCGCCTTCAGGCAGATTCCGGCCCGCGCAGATGCGCCACGAAGTCCTGCGCGAACGGCGCCAGCGCGGCGAGGTCGCGCACGCACAGCGTCAGGTCGCGCGCCGCCCACGCATCCTGCAATTCCACCACCGCGATGCCGAGGCCCCGCGCCGCGCGCCGGGCCGTGGTCTCCGGCACGATGCCGAGGCCGATGCCCGATTCGACGAGGCGGCAGACGGCGTCGAAGCTGCGGAGCTGGACCCGCAGCCGCATCGGCTTGCCGATCGGCGCGGCCTTTCCCGAGAGGAAGCGGGTGAGGGCGCTCGAGCGGTCGAGGCCGACGAGGTCGTGGTCGAGCACCTCGGCGAAGGCGAGGTCCCCTCTCACGCTCAAAGAATGGTTGGCCGCCACCACCACCACGAAGCGGTCGTGCCGGAACGGAAAGGTCTGCAGCGTGCCGGTGTCGACGGTGCCGGCGACGATGCCGAGATCGGCCGTGCCCTCGGCCACCAGCCCGACGATCTCGTCCGAGGTGCGCTCCTCGATGTCGACGCTCACGCCGGTGTGGAGCGCGAGATAGGCCGAGAGGGCTTCCGGCAGGAATTCGGTCAGCGCGTTGGTGTTCGACAGCACCCGGATCTGCCCGACGGCGCCGCCGGCAAAGACGGAGAGGTCCCCTTGAAGCCGGTCGATCTCGGCGAGCAGCGTGCGGGCATGCGCCAGCAGCGTCCGCCCCGCCGGCGTCGGCACCACGCCCTGGCGGCCGCGCACCAGAAGCGCGGCCCCGAGCGAGACCTCCATCGCCTTGATCCGGGCCGAGGCCGCCGCCAGCGCCAGATGCGCCCGCTCCGCCCCATGCGTGATCGAGCCGGCCTCCACGACATGGCGAAACAGCCCGAGATCGACGAGGTCGAAGCGCATCATGACGTCAGCCCCCAGCCGGTCGCTCTTCGCTGATTACGAAATCGAGCATACATCGCATTCCACATCTCAGGCGAGCACCCGCTGCCAGCCTTCGCCTCTTGCGAAGGCACCCTCCCCAAAATCCGAATTGCGAACCGTTCCAATTCGAGGTCTGACGCGCGGTGATGAATGCGGTGGCAGGGATATGGGCGACGCAAGGCACGGTCGTTCTGACCGGCGGCCTTCTCGTGCTGTGCATGGCGCTGTGGGCGACGGGGCTCGTCGCCGAGATCGTCACCGCGTTGCTGTTCTTCGCCCTGGCGATGCTCCTGAAGCTCGCACCGGCCACGACGGTGTTTTCCGGGTTCAGCTCGTCGGCCTTCTGGCTGGTGACGAGCGGCATGGTGGTGGGGCTGGCGATGAACCACAGCGGGCTCGGTGCCCGGCTGGCGCGGATGCTCAGCGACCGGCTTCCCGATTCCTATCCGGGCTTCATCGCCGGGCTGGTGGCGTTTTCGTTCCTGCTCGCCTTCGTGATGCCGTCGAATCTCGGGCGGATCGCGCTGATGATCCCAGTGCTGATGGCGATCTGCGACGCCTACGGGCTGAGCGTCGGCCGGCCGGGGCGGACGGGAGCGCTGCTGGCCTTCGGCATCGCCACGCCGATGCTCTCGGCGGCGATCCTGCCGGCGAACGTGCCGAACCTCGTCATGGCCGGCACCGCCGAGACGCTGTTCGGACTTCACCTCGCCTATCTGCCGTATCTCTGGTTGCACGCACCGGTGCTCGCGGTGGTCAAGGGCGCGATCCTCACCGCCTGCACCGTGCTGATCTTTCCCGACCGGATCTCGGGCGCACAAACTCCCGGCGACCCGCTGCCGCCGCTCTCGGGGGAGGAGCGCCGGCTCGCCGTAATTCTCGTCGGCATGCTGGCGCTCTGGATGTCGGATGGGCTGCACCACATCCCGCCGGCCTGGATCGGCCTCGCGGCGGCGGTGATCGTGATGATGCCGCGGGTCGGCGTGCTGCCGGCGGAGGCCTTCGGGCAGGTGCCCCTGAAGACCTGCTTCTACGTGGCGGCCCTGTTCGGGCTGACGGCGGTCGTCAACGAGACCGGGCTCGGCCGGGACATCGGCCACGCGCTCCTCGCGATGGCGCCGCTGGAGCCGGGCCATCTCGCCAAGAATCTCGCGACGCTGACGGGCATCGCCGTCGGCTTCCTGTTCGCGGCGACCGCCAACGGTGCGCCGGCACTCTATACGGCGCTCGCGGGCGAACTCTCGCAGGCGACCGGGCTCGACCTGATGACCGTGGTGATGGCGCAGGTGGTCGGCTATTCGACGATCTTCCTGCCCTATCAGGCTCCGCCGATCGTGATGTCGATGGAGCTCGGCCGGATCGGGCTCGGCGACGCCACCCGGCTGACGCTCGCCAGCGGATTCGCCTCGCTCCTGATCGCGACGCCGCTGGCCTTCCTGTGGTGGCGGCTGATCGGGAAATTGCCGTGATCGGCCAAAGGTACAGAGCCGCAGGCGAGGGCGTCGTCTTGCCGCTTGCCGCGCCGCACACTACGCCCTCTCTTTAGACACACTCCAGATCCGCGCATCTCGAGGACCCTACATGGCGCCCCCCGCCCGCCCGATCGTCGCCCCGCCGCTTTCGCCCCATCTCCAGATCTACCGCTGGACCTGGACCATGGCGATGTCGGTCTTTCACCGTATCACCGGCACCGCCCTCTATGGCGGCACGGCCCTGGTCGCGATCTGGCTGGTGGCGCTCGCCTCCGGCCCGCGCGCCTACGATGCGGTGGCGTGGTTCTTCGGATCCTGGATCGGGCTCGCGATCCTGTTCGCCTACACCTGGGTGCTGCTGCACCACATGCTCGGAGGCCTGCGCCACTTCGTCTGGGACACCGGCTACGGCTACGACAAGAACCAACGCCTGGGGCTCGCCCGCCTGACGCTGATCGGCTCGGTGGCGCTCACCGTCGTCGTCTGGGCGCTCGCCCTCCTGCTGCACTGAGGCACGCCATGGCCGATACCAAGCAAGCGTCCATCCGCACGCCCCGCGCCCGCGTCAAAGGTCTCGGTGCCTCCGGGCACGGTGCCGAGCATTTCTGGATGCAGCGTCTCACCGGCGCGGCCAACGCCGTGCTGCTCCTCGCCTTCGTGGTGATCATCGCGAAGATGTGGGGCCGGCCCTATCCGGAAGCCGTCGCGCTGGTCGCCAACCCGATCGTCGCGATCGTCCTGCTGCTCGCGGTGGTCTCGGTCGCGATCCACATGCGGCTCGGCATGCAGACCGTGATCGAGGATTACGTCCACGACACCGGGCTCAAGTTCGCGGCGCTCACCGCCAACACCTTCTACGCGGTCGTGGTGGCCGCCGCCTGCCTCTACGCGATCGTCCGCGTGGGGCTCGGCGGCCTCGCCGTCTGACGTTTGATTTTACGGGGATTCCGATGGCTGCCAACGGATCGAACGGGAGCGCCGCTCCCGCCTACACCATCATCGACCACAGCTTCGATGTGGTGATCGTCGGCGCCGGCGGCGCGGGCCTGCGCGCCACGGTGGGCTGTTCCCAGGCCGGCCTGCGCACCGCCTGCATCTCGAAGGTGTTTCCGACGCGCTCGCACACGGTGGCGGCGCAGGGCGGCATCTCGGCCTCGCTCGGCAACATGGGTCCCGACGACTGGCGCTGGCACATGTACGACACCGTGAAGGGGTCGGACTGGCTCGGCGACCAGGACGCGATCGAATACCTCGTCCGCAACGCCCCCGCCGCCGTCTACGAACTCGAGCACTGGGGCGTGCCCTTCTCCCGCACGGAGGAAGGCAAGATCTACCAGCGGCCGTTCGGCGGCATGACCACCGATTACGGCAAGGGCACCGCGCAGCGCACCTGCGCCGCCGCCGACCGCACCGGCCATGCCATGCTCCACACCCTCTACGGGCAGGCCGTGAAGAACCAGACCGAGTTCTTCATCGAGTATTTCGCCCTCGACCTGATCATGGACGAGGATGGCCGCTGCCGCGGCGTCATCGCGCTGGACCAGGCCACCGGCGAGATCCACCGCTTCCGCGCGTCGATGGTGATCCTCGCCACCGGCGGCTACGGCCGTGCCTACTTCTCCGCGACCTCCGCCCACACCTGTACCGGCGACGGCAACGCCATGGTGCTGCGCGCCGGCCTGCCGCTGCAGGACATGGAGTTCGTGCAGTTCCACCCCACCGGCATCTACGGCGCCGGCTGCCTGATCACGGAAGGGTCGCGCGGCGAGGGCGGCTACCTCACGAATTCCGAGGGCGAGCGCTTCATGGAGCGCTATGCGCCGTCGGCCAAGGACCTCGCCTCGCGCGACGTGGTCTCGCGCTCGATGACGCTGGAGATCCGCGAGGGCAGGGGCGTCGGCAAGGAGAAGGACCACATCTTCCTCCACCTCGACCATCTCGACCCGAAGATCCTGCACGAGCGCCTGCCCGGCATCTCCGAGAGCGCGCGCATCTTCGCCGGCGTCGACGTCACCAAGGAGCCGATCCCGGTGCTGCCGACGGTGCATTACAACATGGGCGGCATCCCCACGAACTATCACGGTGAGGTGCTCACCCTGAAGAACGGCGACCCGGACACGGTGGTGCCGGGCCTGATGGCGCTCGGCGAGGCGGCCTGCGTCTCGGTGCATGGCGCCAACCGGCTCGGCTCGAACTCCTTGATCGACCTCGTCGTGTTCGGCCGCGCCGCCGGCCTGCGCTGCGCCGAGATCGTCGAGAAAGGCGCGCGCCAGCCGGAGCTGCCGAAGGGCTCCGCCGACAAGGCGCTGGCCCGGCTCGACCGCTTCCGTCACGCAAACGGCGGCACGCCGACGGCCAAGCTCCGCGACGAGATGCAGCGCACGATGCAGAACAACTGCGCCGTGTTCCGCACCGGCGAGGTGCTGGAAGAGGGAAGGGGCCTGATCGGCAAGGTCTTCAAGAACATCGCCGACATCGGCATCACCGACCGCTCGCTGATCTGGAACACGGACCTGCTCGAGACGCTCGAATTCGACAACCTGATCGGTCAGGCCGTGGTCACGATGGAATCGGCGGCCAACCGCACCGAATCCCGCGGCGCCCACGCCCGCGAAGACTATGCGGACCGCAACGACAAGGAATGGATGAAGCACACTCTGGCATGGCTCGACGAGACCTCCGGCAAGGTCTCGATCGACTACCGCCCGGTGCATGCCTACACCATGTCGAACGAGATTCAGTACATCGAGCCGAAGGCTCGCGTGTATTGAGCACCCTCATATAGATTCCCGCCATGTCATTCTTGTCCAAGTTGATGCAGCGTTCGCCGAGCGTCCCCGAGCGGTCGGTCGGCGGGCAGAACTTTCTGCGGACGGCTGGGCCGGGCGTGGCGGCGCGCTCTCGTGACGAGGCGACGCAGGGCTGTCATATGGGGCCGGATCAGGTCCCGGCGCATGAACGCGCTCGCAATCCGGCCGAGGCGGCATTCTTCGCGCAGGACGACCGTGTCGTAAACAAATGGCGTCATTACCTGGAGATCTACGACCGGCACCTGTCGCGGTACCGCGACACCTCCGTTCGTTTCCTGGAAATCGGGGTGTTCCAGGGCGGCTCCCTGCAGATGTGGCGGCGCTACCTCGGTGAGGCGGCGAACCTGCACGGTCTCGACGTCGATCCGCGCTGCGCACAGATCGACGACCCGGACCTGCACATCCATATCGGCAGCCAGACCGACACGGCTCTGTTGCGGCGGATCGTCGACGACATGGGCGGCATCGATGTCGTGATCGACGATGGGAGCCACGTGAGCGACCATCAGATCGCGACGTTCGAGTGCCTGTATCCGTTGCTGTCGCCCGACGGCATCTACATCGTCGAGGACGTCCACGCGTCCTACTGGCCCGAATACGGCGGCGGCCTGCGAACGCCCGGTGCGTTCATGGAATACGCGAAGGATTTCCTGGATCGCATGCACGCCCGCTACGTGCTGGATCCCGACCCGGTCGTCCGCGATCCGGGCTTCGCCGACGTAACCCACGGCATCGCCTTCCACGACAGTATGGTGGTCTTCGAGAAGCGCGCCAAGGGGCCGCCGAAGACGATCGCCACCGGCCGTCGCTGGATTTTCTGAGAGTTTCTGGAGCCCGTTCCGCTCATGGCCCAATTCACCCTGCCCAAGAACTCCCAGATCTCCGAGGGCAAGACCTGGCCTGCCCCGCAGGGCGCGAAAAACCTTCAGGTCTTCCGGATCTACCGCTGGAACCCGGATGACGGGCAGAACCCACGCATCGACACCTACCGGGTCGACCGCGACGATTGCGGGCCGATGGTCCTCGACGCGCTGCTCTGGATCAAGAACAAGGTCGACGCGACCCTGGTCTTCCGCCGTTCCTGCCGCGAGGGCATCTGCGGCTCCTGCGCCATGAACATCGAGGGCCAGAACGCGCTGGCCTGCACCATCGGCATCGACGAATGCCGCAAGCCCGACAACGCGCTGCCGCTCCTGACCCGCAAGGACAAGGACGGCGCGGTGCGGATCTACCCGCTGCCGCACATGCCGGTGATCAAGGACCTCGTCCCCGACCTCACCAACTTCTACGCGCAGCACGCCTCGATCGAGCCCTGGCTCCAGACCGAGACGCCCTCGCCCGAGAAGGAGTGGCGGCAGACGCCGGAGGACCGGACCAAGCTCGACGGGCTCTACGAGTGCATCCTGTGCGCCTGCTGCACGACGTCCTGCCCGAGCTACTGGTGGAACGGCGACAAGTTCCTGGGGCCGGCCGCCCTGCTCCAGGCCTATCGCTGGCTGATCGACAGCCGCGACGAGAATACCGGCGAGCGCCTCGACGGCCTGCACGACCCGTTCCGGCTCTACCGCTGCCACACGATCATGAACTGCGCCAACACCTGCCCGAAGAACCTCAACCCGGCGAAAGCCATCGCCGAGATCAAGAAGATGATGGTCGAGCGCGCGGTTTGAGTGTGTGGCCCTCGACGCCGGTGCGCTGAGGGCCGTCCGCCGCATCGGCGGCGGCGCGCAGTCGCGCTTGCCGACGGCCGGTGGCCGTCGTTTCGGGTGGCGCTGCGGCAGGCGAGCCACACCGGTCCGAAAAGGCGGCGGGTCCCGGTGATTCACAGGGGGCTCCCGCCCGCCTGCCTTGCGGCAAGCGCAATTGGCGGCGACGCAACGGTCCAATCTCGGCCGTATGGGAATCGTGTATCGATGCCGCGTCAGCTCCTGTCGACTGCCGCACTGCTCGCGCTCAGCTTCGGACTCGGGGCCTGCGGCTCGGGGCGCTTCGACGGGCCCTCCGCCCGCGCGCCCCGGCTTCAGCCTTCGCCCGAGCCCTATGCGGCGGCGCCCTCCGGCGCCGTGACGAGCGCGCCGCTGGCCCCGCC